>JACCXG010000322.1 GCA_013697225.1 Acidobacteriota bacterium | reverse complement strand
TCTGGCCGAAGCGCTTCATGGGGGTCCTGAGGAGGAACTCCTGCCCACGCGGCGAATCGAGGAGAGCCGTGTTCAAGGCCGTGCGGAACACCCCCGGGGCGATCGCGTTGACGTTCACCCCGTGCGGAGCCCACTCGACGGCCAGCGCGCGCGTAAGCCCTGCCACCCCTGACTTACTGGCCACGTAGGCCGCCACCTCGTGCAGCCCGACGAACGAGGACAGAGAGCCTATGGCAATGATGCGTCCGCTCCGCCGCGCAACCATCTCCCGCCCGAACACCTGGCAGGCGCGCATCATGCCCGTCAGGTTCGTCTCGATGATCTGGTGCCAGTCCGCTTCCGCCATCTCGAGGCTGGGGACGCGCTTCGTCGTCCCGGCGGCATAGACCATGATGTCGAGCCGCCCGAACGTCTCGACGCAGGCGTCCTTCACTGCCGCGAGCGCGGCAGCATCCCCCACGTCGGCGGCCAGTCGCAAGGAGCGCCGGCCGCGCGTCTCGATTTCCGACGCGACCTCCTCGACCATGGCGGCACGCCGGCCGGTGACCACCACGTTGGCTCCGGCATCTGCAAAGCCGAGGGCGATCGCACGACCGATCCCGCTGGTGCCGCCGACAACCACGGCCAGACGGCCGGACAGATCGAACAGTGACATGATTTTTCCGCCCCGCTGCACGGCAGGCAGGCGTCTGAGGGCGCTCCTGCCAGAGGTGCCCCATGATACATGGACTCCACACGGCGGTGCCGCCCCCCTTGCGGAGGGGCGATGTGGACGATAATCTGCGGGCGGCCCGCGGCTCACCGGCACCACTGACCGCACCAGGACAGCACCCATGACCACCAGAACCACGGACGCACGGAACACCACGGGAATCGTCACGGCCCTGGAACACGCGGGGATTGTTGCCGTCATCCGGATGAAGGATCCCGCACGCCTCAGGGCCGTCGTCGATGCCATTGCGGAAGGGGGCGTGCGCGCGCTGGAGATCACGATGAGTGTGCCTGGCGCCGTCGAGCTGATTCGGGAGATCGCTCCGACCCTTCCACAGGGCTTCGTCTTTGGCGCAGGAACCGTGCTCGACGCTGACACTGTTGCGCGCGTGGTGGACGCCGGCGCGCAGTTCGTCGTCAGTCCGGTGTTCCGCCGGGAGGTCATCGACGCCTGCCGGGCACGCGACGTCGCGGCGCTGCCGGGCTGCTTCACCCCGACCGAAATCCTGGACGCCTGGGACGCCGGAGCGGACATCGTCAAGGTGTTCCCCGCCACCGCGCTGGGCCCTTCGTATCTGAAGGACGTCCGTGCCCCGCTGCCCCAGGTCAAGCTGATGCCGACGGGGGGTGTCACGGTCGAGAATGCCGGGGACTGGATCCGCGCCGGGGCGGTTGCGGTCGGCGTCGGCACCTCGCTGCTCGACAGCGAGGCGATCGCTGCCGGCAATTTTGCCGTGCTGCGCGAGAAGGCGGAGCGAATGGTCGCCAACGTCCGCGAAGCGAGAGGGCAGGCCTGAATGCCGAAGATCGTCACGTTCGGCGAAATCATGCTGAGGCTCAGCCCGCCGGGATTCGAGCGGCTCCTGCAGTCCCCCACGTTCGTGGCGACGTTCGGCGGCGGCGAAGCAAACGTAGCCGTCAGCCTGGCGCACTTCGGCCTCGACAGTACCTACGTCACGGCCCTGCCCCCCCACGGAATGGGTGATGCCGTGATCCGCGCCCTCCGTGGGGAGGGAGTGCGGACCGACTGTATCGTCCGAAGCGGCAGCCGGCTGGGGGTGTATTACACGGAGGCTGGCGCGAGCCAGCGTGCCTCCACCGTGATTTACGATCGCGCGAACTCGGCGGTCAGCGAGATGCAGCCGGATGCCGTGAACTGGGCCGAGATCTTCGAGGGGGTCGCCTGGTTCCACGTTACCGGCATTACACCGGCGCTCGGCGCGAACGGCACCGAGGGGACCCGGCGGTCGATTGCCGCCGCGCGCGCAGCCGGCGCCCGCGTGAGCGTGGACCTGAACTATCGGAAGAAGCTGTGGACCAGCACGCAGGCTCAGGAGGTGATGAAACCCCTCATGCGCGACGTGGACGTGGTCATCGCCAACGAGGAAGACCTGCAGACCGTGCTTGGCGTCGAGGTCGCCGGAGCAGATGTCACCGGCGGACACCTCGACGTGGAAGGCTTTCGGCAGGCAGCCGAGACCGTTACCCGCGAGTTCGGTCCGCGCATGGTCGCCATCACGCTGCGGGAAAGCCTGTCAGCCAGCGACAATGGCTGGAGCGCCGTGCTCTGGGACGCCGACACAGGCATCCTCCACCGCAGCCAGCGCTACGAGGTGCGCCTTGTCGATCGTATCGGCGGTGGGGACAGTTTCGCGGCAGGCCTCATCTATGGCCTCGTCACCGGCCGCCCGGCGGAGGCCGCCCTCCGCTTTGCCGTGGCCGCGAGCGCGCTGAAGCAGACGATCCCCGGCGACTTCAACCGGGTCAGCGTTGCCGAAGTTGATCTCCTTGCCGGCGGCGATGCCTCCGGCCGAGTCCAGCGCTGACGACGATGTTCAACAGCCCCCTCGGACGAGATCAGGCGTCGCGGTGCACCGTGTCGGGTGAGAATGCAGGCAGGCAGACCGCGATGTACTCGGCCCCGCCCTCGAGGGGGGTGCTGTAGCGGACCCACTCCCCTGGCGCAGTGACCACGGCCTGACCCGCGGCAATGTCCATCGAGCCACCCTCGAACTCGACGTGCACGGTACCACGGAGCACCACGGTGATCTCTTCGAACTCTGGCCGCTGGCCCGGCTCTTCCCAGCCCGCCGGGGACTGCATGCGGGCGACGCTCACCCCGGCGTGGCCGCTGTTCACCCGGCCGGCGAACTCCTCGATGCGTTTGGGCTTGTTCCCGGCGGCCTGAATGACGGTCGGCGCCTCGATCCTCTGCGGCATGCGGCCCCTCTCCTTCTCTGCTCCACGACCCTCCGGCCGGCCCGGGCACCGCGCCCTTCCGGCGTGGCCGGTCATGGCATAATGTCTTACTCGGGGAACGACTTAGGGGCAAGTGCCCAGCAGCAACTCAGCGGATCCACGGGTTCCGCACAGCCGACAGGTCTGCACTTATGACAATGCTCGACCGGATGCGCCGCCACAAGAACTGGCTCAAATGGAGCCTGGCGATTGTGGTGCTCGCGTTCGTTTTCCTCTACATCCCCAGCTTTGTACCGCAGGAAGGGGGCGCCAGCGACGTGGTCGCCAGCGTCGACGGGCGGGAGATCACCGTCGCCCGGTTCCGTCGCGTGTACCAGCAGCAGATGCAGGCCTACCGCAACGCCTACGGCGACATGGACGAACGGCTGCTCCGGCAGCTCGGGATCGACCAGCGGATCCTGCAGGGACTGATCGAGGAAGAGGCCGCGATCGTCGAGGCGAACCGGCTTGGAATCACGGCAAGCGATGAGGAGGTCGTGGGGCGGATCCGTTCGCTTCCGGTATTCCAGGAAGGCGGGCAATTCGTGGGGGAAACCCGCTACAGGCAGGTCCTGCAGATGCAGAACCCGCCCATTCGGTCCGACGAGTTCGAGGAGCAGGTGCGCCGCGGGGTGTTGATGGAGAAGCTCCAGGGGGCCCTCACGGACTGGATCACCGTGTCGGACGCGGAGATCGATGCCGAGTTCCGGCGCCGCAACGAGACGGTGCGGCTCGCAGTGGTGAATTTCCCTGCCGACAAGTACCGGGAAGCCACTACGGCGACCGACGAAGAGGTGGCCGCGCGGTTCGACTCGCACAAGGACGAATACCGGATCCCCGAAAAGCGCAAGGTGAAGTTCGCCCTGATTGACGCACAGGCCATGCGCGGGACGATCCAGGTCTCGCCGCAGGACGTGGAGCAGCATTACCAGGCAAACCAGACCCAGTTTTCAACGCCCGAACAGGTCCGGGCCAGTCATATCCTCTTTCGCACGGAAGGAAAGGACGAGGCAGAAGTCAGGAAGCGTGCCGAGGCGGTGCTGAAGCAGGCTCGCGCGGATCAGAATTTTGCCAAACTTGCGGCCCAGCACACGGAGGAAGAGGCAGGAAAGGCTCGTGGCGGGGACCTGGACTTCTTCGGCCGCGGCCAGATGGCCAAGGAATTCGAAGAAGCGGCGTTCGCCCTCAAACCGGGTGAGGTCAGCGACATCGTCAGTACGCAGTTCGGGCTGCACATCCTCAGGCTGACCGAGCGGCGCGAAGCCGCCACACGCTCGCTCGACGAGGTGAGGAGCCAGATCGAGGATCAGCTCAAGTCCGAACGGGCGCAAAACGCCGCCCAGAGCCTGGCTGACGAGCTCGACAAGGGGATTGACGATCCCGGTGACTTGGAAACCGTCGCCCGGGCGCGAGGGCTCACCGTCAACGAGTCAGAATTTTTTGCACGCCAGGAGCCGATCAGCGGGCTTGGGATGGCGCCGGCCGTCACGGAGCAGGTCTTCGCGATGAAAGAGGGAGAGGTCAGCGATGCCATCCGCACGCCGCAGGGCTTCGCGTTCGTGACGGTAACCGGCATCCAGCCGGAGCGCGTGCCGGAGCTCGACGAGGTGCGCTCAAGGGTTCGCGACGATGTCGTGCGGGGTAAGGCTGTGGAGACAGCCCGCCAGCAGGCGGCCGCCGTGGCGCCCAAGCTGAAGTCCGGGAAGTTCGAGGCGGCGGCAAAGGCGGCCGGGCTCGAGGTGCGGACGACCGAGTCCATCGCGCGCGGCGCGCCGATCCCCGACGTCGGCGTGAGCCCGGCGGTCGAGGCGGCGGCATTCTCGATGGCGGCTGGAGAAGTGAGCGACCCGATCCAGACCGATTCGGGCGCGGCGATCGTCCGCGTCATCGATCGGAAGGAAGTCACCCCGGAGGGGATTGCGGAGGGGCGCCAGGCCTTGCGCGGCGAGCTGCTGAACGAGCGGAAGAACCGCTTTTATGCGACCTACATGGCCAAGGCGCGCGAGAACATGCGGATCAACCAGAACAGCGCGGTTCTCGCGCAGGTCGTGGCCTGACGCCTCATCGCACGAACACGTTCGGCATGAGGGCGAGCGGCTCGCCACGGCGGAACAGGCGCAGCGGCGCGGTAAGCGTCTGCAGGGCACGGGGGTCGTTGAGGCCGAGCCAGGCCGCCACCCCCGCGCTCCCTTCCATCGTGCCGAACGGGTTCGCGAGCGCTTCCAGCAGCGTCTTCTTCGGCGGATAGACGACCAGCTCGACTTCCCGGTCCGCCTCGATTCCCGCTTCCACTTTCGCCAGCTCCAGGGCGCGCTGCAGCCCTCCGAGCTCGTCGACGAGCCCGAGCTCCTTCGCCTGCTGGCCAGTCCAGACGCGCCCGCGCGCGATTTTGTCGATCCGCTCCGGCGTGGTGTTCCGCCCTGCCGCGGCCTTCTCGACGAAGGTGTCGTATGTCGCCTGCATCAGTCCCAGGAGCTTCGCACGCTCTTCCGGGCCGAACCGGTGGATGGGTGAATAGAGGTGCGCGTAGCGTCCCTCCGACACCGACTCCATGTTCATTCCCAGATTCTTCAGGGTGCCTTCGATGACGAACTTGACCGTGACTACTCCGATCGACCCGGTGAGGGTGCCCGGAGCCGCGACTATCTTCGAGGCGGGCATCGCGATGTAGTACCCACCGGATGCCGCGACGTCCGACATGGACGCGATCACCGGCTTCACCTGGCGGGTCAGGTGCACCTCGCGCCAGATCACGTCCGACGCAATCGCGGACCCGCCGGGGCTGTCGATTCGCAGCACGATTGCCCGGATCGAGTTGTCTGCCCGCGCGGTGCGCAGGTACCGGACGATCGAGTCGGAGCCGACCACGTTCCCCTGCGGGCTCTCGCCGCCCTCTCCTGACGTGATGATGCCGACAGCGTAGAGCACCGCGATGCGCGGGCCC
>JACCXG010000282.1 GCA_013697225.1 Acidobacteriota bacterium | reverse complement strand
GAGGGTGAGCTGTACGTGGTGAGCTACAGCCGCGGCGTGGTGCTGAAGCTGATCGGAGCCCCGGCCGCTCCCACGAACCTCAGAATCGTCCGCTGAACACCGGGCCGTTGGTCGGGTGGTGCCGGCGGGCGTTCCGGTTCGGGCAGACCGACGTGACGGTGATCGGCGTTGTAGGCGACGTCCGCCAGCGGGGACCCTCGGAACCGCGAGCTTGCCGCACTGCTCGGCGAGCCTGCTGCCGGCTCGCCGCGCACTCGGGATCGATCGGTGACCGCTGCTGCGGAGGAGTTGACCGCCGCTCGTCCGCGCGGCTCCACAGGAGCTCTGGTTGACGCATGGGATTCCATCCCGCTATACTCTCGCCCACATGATTTCCTGGACAGGCGCACGGGACGACGATCGAAAGCGGGGCAAGCGGCCCGGCAGGCCGGTCGTGTGTTCGCGCGTGTTCTGACGTTTTCTCTGTAACGCAGCAATACCCGACGCCGGCCTGGTTCGACACAGGCCGGCGTTTTTTCTGTACCGCGCGGCGCGTCCGCGCATCGACCAGGAGGCATGATGAGCCCGGGCCCGGTAGTCCTGAAGTTTGGCGGCACATCGGTTGTCGACGCGGAAGCGATTGGCAGGCTCGTGCGTCACGTCTCGGAGGCGCGACAGCACGGGCCGGCAGTGGCCGTCGTCTCGGCGCTGTCGGGGGTCACCGACCGTCTGCTCCAGCTGGCGTCCGCCGCGGCCACCGGGAACTCGGCGGCCATCGAGGCCGGCGTGGCGGAACTGCAGGCGCGGCACGAGCTCGTCGCGCGGCAGGTCGCTGCGGACCCGGAGGGGCTCACGACGGTGCTTGCGCGGGGGTTCGCCGAGTTCCGCAACCTGTTGAATGCGGTGGCCACGCTCCGGGATGCCTCGCCGCGGAGCCGCGACGCGATTGCGGCTTACGGCGAGCTCCTCAGCAGCCGTATCGTGGCAGGCGCCTGCTCGGCGTCGGGCCTCGAGGCAGCCTGGGTCGATGCCCGGCTGGCGCTCGTCACCAATGACAGTTTCGGTGCCGCGGTTCCGCTGATGGACGAAACGGAATCGGCCGTGGCGGCGCACGTCCTCCCGGTCATCGCAGCGGGCGAGGTGCCGGTGCTCGGTGGATACATCGGCGCGACGCCTGACGGGGTCACAACCACCCTCGGGCGCGGAGGCTCGGATTACTCCGCCGCGATCTTCGGCGCGGCGCTTGGCGCGCGCGAGATTCAGATCTGGACCGACGTCGACGGCATGATGACGGCCGATCCACGTGTGGTTCCTTCGACGCACGTCGTGCCACGGCTCTCGTTCGGCGAAGCATCCGAGCTGGCCTACTTTGGGGCCAAAGTGCTGCATCCGAGCACGATCCTTCCGGCGGTCGCCAAGGCCATCCCTGTCCGGATCCTGAACAGCCGCAGGTTCGGCGGCACCGGCACGCTCATCACCGGGAGCTCCCCGGTGGACGGGCCGCTTGCGGCACTCGCCTGCAAGCGCCACATCACCGTCGTCGACGTCACCTCGACGCGCATGCTCATGGCGCACGGATTCCTGCGGCGCGTGTTCGAGGTGTTCGAGCGCTGCCGCGCGCCTATCGACGTCGTCAGCACCTCCGAGGTCAGCATATCGGTGACGGTGGACGACGACCGGCGGCTCGCGGAGATTGCGTCGGAGCTCTCGTCGTTCGCGGATGTGAGCGTGGAGAGGGACATGGCCATTCTCTGCGCCGTCGGGGACGGACTGCGGAGGGATCCGCGCCTCGCCTCGCGTATCCTCGGCTCGCTCGAGCAGTTCCCGCTCCGTATGGTGTCGCAGGCCGCTTCCCGCAGGAACGTCACCGTGGTGCTTCAGGATTCGGTCGCGGCCGCGGCGATGATTCACCTGCACGCGACCTTCTTCGCCCGCGATGCCGTGACGCAGCCGGTCCACGAAGGCGTGGCCGGGTGAGCAGGTCCCTGCTGTTGATCGGGCGCGGCCGGATGGGGCGGCTCGTGGAAGCGCTTGCGCCAGAGCACGGGTTTCACGTGGTGGGGATCGTGGACCGCGACGCGGCAGCCCGTCCGGACGACTGGCCGGCCGCAGACGTTGCCGTCGATTTCTCACTCGCCGAGGCCGTCCCCGTGAACCTTCCGCGGCTCTCGGAGCGCGGCATCAGCGTGGTGATCGGCGCGACCGGATGGCACGAGCGGGAGCCCGAGCTTCGCCGCCTCGTCCAGGATGGTCGCATTGGTGTTGTCGCCGCGCCGAACTTCGCCATTGGCGTGAACCTGTTTCTGGCGCTCACCGAACGTGCCGCCGAACTCTGGCGGGAGAGGCCGGAGTTCGGTGCGTGGGTGCACGAGCTGCACCACGCCGCCAAACGTGATGCCCCGTCCGGAACGGCGCGTGTTCTCGAAGCCGCAATGCGCGGGCAGGGTTACGATCGGGCCATCGACATGTCATCCACCCGGGCCGGCTCGATCCCGGGGACGCACACGGTGGGGTTCGACGCGGCTGCGGAAACAATCACGCTGACGCACACCGCACGCGACAGATCGATCTTCGCGCGAGGCGCCCTGCAGGCGGCCGCCTGGCTGCAGGGGCGGCGGGGCTGGTTCACGATGCGCGACGTGCTCGGGGTGTAGACAGGTAACTCAGTTCCTTCGAGGAGGCGGCATGCGGAGGTTGTGGACCGGGGTCGGCACCGCACTGGTGACACCCTTTACGCGCGACGGGGCGCTCGATGAAGCCGGTGTCCGGCGGCTCGCGGCGCGGCAGATTGCGGCCGGCGTGCACTACCTCGTGCCGTGCGGCACGACGGGGGAGAGCCCGACGCTGAGCGAAGCCGAGCGGCTGCGCGTCGTGGAGCTGGTCGTCGAGGAGGCCGGGGGACGGGTTCCGGTTCTGGCCGGCGCCGGCGGCTACGACACGAGAGACGTCATCCGCAGCGCGCAGGGGATGAAAGCCCTGGGGATCTCCGGCATCCTCTCTGTGACCCCCTACTACAACAAGCCGACGCAGGAGGGGCTCTTCCAGCACTACAAGGCGATTGCAGGCGAAGTCGGTCTGCCCATCATCGTGTACAACGTGCCGGGCCGCACGGGCTGCAACGTGGATCTCGCCACGCTGCTTCGCCTTGCAGGCGTGCCGGACATTGCCGGCGTCAAGGAGGCCTCGGGGAACGTGGCGCAGATGTGCGAGATCTGCCGTGCCGTTCCGGAGTCGTTCGTCGTGCTCTCCGGTGACGACGTGCTCACGTTGCCGCTGATGGCTGTAGGGGGCCACGGCATCATCTCCGTACTGGGGAACGAGGCGCCGGCGGAGATGGCGCGGATGGTGGAGCTTGCGGAGTCGGGTGACTTCACGGCGGCCCGGCGAATTCATCACCAGCTGATGCCGCTCATGAGCGCGAACTTCGTGGAGTCCAATCCGATCCCGGTCAAGGCCGCTATGGCAGAAATGGGCCTGCTGGAGGAGGTCTACCGGCTTCCGCTGGTGCCGCCGTCGGACGCCGCACGGCGGCGCATTACCGAAGCACTGGCCGCATCGGCGCTCATGCAGCCGGCCGGGCAGACGGCATCGCGCTCATGAGTCTCGCTACGCTTCGAAGCGAGATCGAGGCGGCGTTCTCCGCTCCACCCGGGACCGATCGCGAGGGCGTGCGGGCGCTGTTCGCGAAGCTCCGCGCTGCCTTGTCGAGCGGCTCGGTCCGTGCTGCCGAGCCCGACCCCGCTTCGCCTGGTGGCTGGAAGGTGAACGCCTGGGTGAAGCAGGGAATCCTGCTCGGCTTCCGTTATGGCGACGTGGTGGACGCATCCGCAGACCACGGGCGCTGGCCCTTCTTCGACAAGGACACGCTGCCGCTCAAACCCCTGGACGCCGGCGCCGGCGTGCGCATTGTTCCCGGAGGATCCAGCGTGCGTGATGGCGCCTATCTCGGTCAGCGCGTGATCTGCATGCCGCCGATGTACATCAACATCGGCGCGTACGTGGACGACGAGACGCTCGTCGATTCGCATGCGCTGGTCGGGTCCTGTGCGCAGATCGGGCGCCGGGTGCACTTGAGCGCCGCGGCGCAGATCGGTGGCGTGCTGGAGCCGGTGGGCGCTCTCCCCGTGGTCATCGAGGACGACGTGCTGGTGGGGGGGAACTGCGGGGTGTATGAAGGAGCGGTCGTGAAGCGCCGATCGGTATTGGCGGCCGGCACCGTCATCACGGCGTCCACTCCCGTCTACGACCTCCCGAACGGACGGGTGATCCGCGCCGAGCCCGGCGCTCCGCTCGTCATTCCGGAGGGAGCGGTCATCGTCCCGGGCGCCCGCCAGGTCACGAGCGGCCGCGGCCCGGAGTGGGGGCTCTCGCTCGCCACGCCGGTCATCGTCAAGTACCGCGACGAAGGGACCGATGCGCGTACGGCGCTCGAAGAGGGCCTGCGTTGAACGTTGTCGATTTCGCGCGCCCGCTCATCGACATCGACTCGACGACCGGGCGGGAAGGGGAGGCCGGGGAGTGGATCGCAAGCGCCCTGCGATCCCTGGGTTACGAAGTACAGGAACAGCCGGTCAGCCCAGGGCGGGGCAACATCGTCGCGACGCTCGACCGGCCCACGGTGGTGCTGTCGACACACTATGACTGCGTCCCCCCCTTCTTCGCCAGCTCTGTGGAAGACGGCCGCCTGATCGGGCGAGGCGCGTGCGATGCGAAGGGCATCCTCTCGTCGCAGGTTGCCGCCGTCGAGCGTTTACGTGCCGAGGGTGAACGCCGGGTCGGGCTTCTTTTCGTCGTGGGGGAGGAACGCGGGAGCGACGGCGCCGCCGTGGCGAATGCCTCCCCGGCAGGGTCTCAGTACTTGATAAATGGTGAGCCGACCGACAGCAGGCTGGGGCTGGCCACGCGGGGGAACCTCCGCGTACGCCTTCATGCCAGGGGCAAGGCCGCACACTCGTCGCGTCCCGAGCAGGGGATCTCGGCCATCGACCTGCTGATCGATGCGCTGATCCGGCTGCGAGGCCTGGAGCTGCCGGCGGACCCTGATCTGGGCACGACGTATTACACGATCGGGCTGATCGAAGGGGGCGTGGCGCCAAACGTCGTCTCCCCGCACGCGACGGCGGAAGTCATGTTCCGGACGGTCACCCCTCCGGAGATCATCCTCGAGCGGCTCGAAGCGCTGAGGCCGCTTGTGGACATCGAGGAAGTGCTCCGTGTTCCGCACGTCCGGCTCAAGACCTGGAGCGACAGCCCGCTCGAAAGGGCTGTGTTTCCGTTTACGACCGACATTCCCCTGCTCGATCGGTGGGGAATGCCGCTGCTCTTTGGTCCCGGGTCCATCCTGGAGGCGCACACTCAGCGGGAGTCCATCGGCATTGACGAGCTCAAAGCGGCCGTCGGTCACTACGTGGCCCTGTCTCAGGCCTGCCTGCGGGAGCGGCAGGCGGGTGCAGAGTCCCCTTGACACCTTCCGGCCCCGGCGGATACCCTGCTGGAGTGAGTTTCGTTTCCCTGGTCAAGACCTGCGCCTGTTGTTGCGAAGGGGCCCCTGTGGCCGCCGAGGCTGAGGTCTGGCTGGAGTGACATGCTGAATACGTAGTTTCAGAGCACACGCGAGAGACCAAAGCCCGGCAGGCCGTAAAGGCCTGACGGGCTTTTTGATTTCAGACCCAAGTAGACACGATGCTCTTTCCCACATTCCTGAAACTCGGCGGGCGCCAGGTGCTGCTGGTAGGCGCAGGCCCTGTCGCATCGGGCAAGCTGCGCTCGCTGCTCGATGCGGGAGCCGTCGTGCGGGTGGTCGCCCCGGACATTCTCCCGGCAATAGAAGCCGAACCGGTCGAACTGGTCCGCCGCCCCTTTGAACCGGCCGACCTGGACGGAATGTCCTACGTGGTGGCAGCTGCCCCTCCGGAGGTGAACCGGGAGGTGGCCGCCGCCGCGCATGCGCGAGGGATCTTCGTGAACGCCGTGGACGACATCGAGAACGCGAGCGCCTATGCGGGTGCGGTGATGCGCAAGGCGGGGGTCACGATTGCGATCTCCACCGACGGAGACGCGCCGGCACTCGCAGGGCTCGTCCGGGAAGCGCTCGAGGCTCTCCTGCCCGAGGATCTCGACGAATGGATGGCCTGTGCGCGTGAGTCGCGCCGTCACTGGCTCCAGGCGAAGATCCCGATGGAGGAGCGCCGGCCGCTTCTGCTTGCCGCGTTGAACCGGCTCTACGCCGAGCGTGCGGCCCTGAGCGGAGCACAGTAATGGGGGCGCCACCTCGCGTGCCGTTGCGCCCCGGGTGCGTGTCGCTCATCGGTGCAGGTCCGGGGGATCCTGACTTGCTGACGCGGCGTGCCGCGCGACGCCTGGAAGAGGCCGACCTGGTCCTGTACGACGCCCTGGTGGATCCGGAGGTCCTCGAGCTTGCTCCATCGGCGCAGCGTGTATTCGTGGGGAAGCGGGCGGGCCGTCCTGCCGTCCGCCAGGAGTTCATCAACCGGCTGCTGGTCCGAGCGGCACGGCGTGGGGGCCGGGTCGTGCGCCT
The DNA here is from genome assembly GCA_013697225.1 of Acidobacteriota bacterium. Lineage (GTDB taxonomy): Bacteria > Acidobacteriota > Vicinamibacteria > Vicinamibacterales > 2-12-FULL-66-21 > JACCXG01. The sequence continues at coordinate 1,224 of JACCXG010000282.1, read as the reverse complement.
GAAAGGCGGGGACCCCTTCGTGTTCGGCCGCGGCGGTGAAGAGGCGCTGGCGCTGGTCGCCGCCGGCGTCCCGTTCGAGATCGTGCCAGGGGTCAGTTCCGCGATTGCCGCTCCGGCGCTCGCAGGCATCCCCGTGACGCACCGCGGAACGGCAACAGCGTTCGTGGTGGTTTCAGGACACAGCCCGGAGGCGTATTCAGCCGTGCTTGCGAGCCTTGCGCCCCAATCGGCCACTCTCATCGTCTTGATGGGGCTCGGCGCCGCCACGGACATCGCCACCCTCCTCCTCGAGCGAGGCTGGCAGGCGGATACGCCCGCGGCGGTGCTGTATGGAGCCTCGACGGAGGCCTCGAAGGGTTGCACCCGATCGCTCGGCAGCCTGTCGCAGGGGATTGAAGAAACGCGCAACGGCGCACCCGGCACCATCGTCATCGGTGACGTCGTGCGGATGGGAGCGCTGCTCGGGGCCGAAATGGCACGGTTCGCAGAGGAAGGGGACCGCACGGCCGACCGGCCGGGCGCCCTGGCCGCCCGGTGAGGAATTCGGAGGAGTAATGGCTGCAACAGAAGATCGCGACACGCTGGGACGGGCACGGCTGTCGTTTGCGAAGGAAACGGATATCGACGAGTTCGTCGATGTGCTGAGCCGGTTCGAGCGGGGAGATATCGGGCCGGACGAGTGGCGCGGATTCCGTCTCCTCCGGGGCACCTACGGCCAGCGGCAGACCGGCGATGCGCAGATGCTGCGGGTGAAGATCCCGCAGGGCATTCTCGACGTGCCGCAGCTCGAGGCGATGGCGGACGTCTCGGAGCAGTATGCGCGCGGCTTCGGCCACATCACGACGCGCCAGAACATCCAGCTGCACTTCCTCAAGCTGCACGATGTGGAGCCGGTGATGCGCCGCCTCGCCGAGGTCGGCATGACCACGCGCGAGGCGTGCGGCAATTCGGTCCGGAATATCACGGCGTGCCCGTATACCGGGGTTGCGGCCGACGAGCCGTTCGACGTCACGCCATACGCGGAAGCCCTGACCCGCTACCTCCTGCGCCATCCCCTCAGCGCCAGCCTGCCACGCAAGTTCAAGATCGCATTCGAAGGGTGCACGCACGATCACATCGGCACGGCAATCAACGACATCGGCTGGACCGCCGCCGTGCGGAAGACGGACGGTGTGGAACAGAGGGGCTTCCGGGTGACGGTTGCCGGTGGCACGGCCACGCTCA
>JACCXG010000249.1 GCA_013697225.1 Acidobacteriota bacterium | reverse complement strand
CGATCGGCGACCGCGAGCTCATGGCCGCCTACGTCTCCAGGACAAACGCCTGCGAATTTTGAACGCAGGCCCACGGCGCGGTCGCGTCGAAGGTGCTGGGAGAGGATACGGTCCGGGCGGTGCTCGCGGACGTCGAGAGCGCGCCCATCAACGAGGGGCTTCGCGCCACGCTGCGCCTGCTCGCGAAAGTCACGAAGGATCACGAGGGGGTTACCGCGGACGACATCCGCCCCCTGCTGGCGCTCGGTGTCTCACGCGCGCAGATTGCCGATGCGCTGAACGTCGGCTTTGCCTTCAACGTGATCACGCGCCTCGCCGATACGTTCGAGTTCGAGGTGGGGCCGCGCGCATCGTTTGAAGCGGGTGCTAAATCCCTGCTCAGCCGCGGGTACAGGTGAGCGATCGATCGCCGGCGGCACGTCCTGGAATGCGGGCCGGCGGCCGCCCCGAGCGGCATCCGGCTGACGCCGGTGAAATCGCCTGTATACTCGCCGCGCGGCGCCCGCGGGTCACGGCGAGCCGGCGCGCCGCCCGGAGACACGCGCCATGAGTCACTCCTGCCGCCACCTTGCACCCGCACTCGTCGTCGCGCTGGTATTGCTCGGCGCCCCGCCCGCCGGCCACGGGCCGGCCACAGACGCGAGTGTCCGGCAGCCCCCAGCCGCCGCCCGCGAAGGGCGTCCTCCGAACATCCTGTTCATCATTGCCGACGACTGGTCGCATCCGCACGCAGGGGTGTACGGTGATCCGGTCGTCCGGACGCCGGCGTTCGATCGGGTCGCGCGCGAAGGGGCGCTCTTCGCGCACGCATACGTGGCGGCACCCTCGTGCACACCCTCACGCGCCGCCATTCTCACTGGTCAGGCCGTACACCGTTTGGCGGAGGGAGCCAACCTCTGGGGGTTCCTGCCGGCGCGGTTCGAGGTCTACCCCGATCTGCTCGAACGCGCGGGGTATCACGTCGGCTTCACCGGCAAGGGCTGGGGCCCCGGGCGGTTCGAGGCGGGCGGAAGAACGCGCAACCCCGCCGGTCCACGCTTCGACAGCTTCGATGACTTTCTCGCGAAGCGCGCCAAGGGGCAGCCGTTCTCGTTCTGGTTCGGCAGCACCGACCCTCATCGTCCGTATGAGGCCGGCGCCGCCGCACGTGCGGGTCTGTCCGGTGGCCGCGTCGTAGTACCTCCTTTCCTCCCGGACACGCCCGAGGTGCGCGACGACCTGCTCGACTACTACTTCGAGGTCCAGCGGTTCGACAGCCAGGTCGCGCATCTGCTCGAGACGCTCGACCGCCTGGGGGAGGCCGACGACACTCTGGTCGTGGTGACGTCCGACAACGGCATGCCGTTCCCGCGTGCCAAGGCGAACCTCTATGACTCGGGCACCCGGATGCCCCTCGCCATCCGCTGGCCGCGGGCCGTCAGGGCCGGGGCAAGGGTGGACGCTTTCGTGAGCCTGACTGACCTGGCGCCCACGTTCCTCGAAGCGGCGCGCGTGCAAGCCCCGGCCGCGACAACCGGACGCAGTCTGTTGCCGCTCCTTCAGGCCCCGGGCACCGCCGACGGACGCGACCACGTGTTCCTCGAGCGCGAACGCCACGCCAACGTGCGTCGCGGCGACCTGAGTTATCCTGCCCGGGCCGTCAGGACGGCGGACTACCTCTACATCCGGAACTACCGACCGGATCGGTGGCCAGCCGGTGATCCGGAGATCCACGTGGCGGTCGGCCCGTACGGCGACATCGACGGGGGGGCTGCGAAGGAGGTCCTGCTCGGCCGGCGTGCCGATCCCGCCGTGAGCCACTTCTTCGAGCTGGCGACGGCCAGGCGCCCGGCGGAAGAACTGTTCGACCTCAGGAAGGATCCGGCGCAGCTGACCAACCTGGCAGGGCAGGCCTCGTACGCCGAGGCGCGCGACAGGCTCAAGATGACACTCGAAGCGTGGCAGCGGGAGACCGGTGATCCCCGGCTGCTGGCAGACGACGACCGGTGGGACAGCTATCCGTACTTCGGCGGCCCGGCCAGTCCCAAGCCGCAGCCGCCTGCGCCATCACGGTTCTGAGCGCACCTACTGCCAGCGGAAGATCTTCAACGCCAGCAGGAAGCTGACCGCGCCCCAGACGACAAGCAGCGCCAGCTCCGGCAGGAGGGGCACGAGCCCCGTCCCTTCCAGCATCACTCCCCGCAGCGCATCGTTCAGCGCCGTCAGGGGCAGCGCCTGCACGAACGGCTGCATGGCCGCGGGGAACCGGTCCGTCGAAAAGAAGATGCCGGAAAAGATCCACATCGGCACCATCACGAAGTTCATGATGCCCGACACCCCCTCGATCGTCCGCGGCCGCGCTGCCGTCAGCAGGCCGAGCCCGCTGAATGCGAGCGCTCCCAGGAGCGCGATTCCCACCAGCAGAATGACGGATCCCCGCACCGGCACCCCCAGCACGAGCCAGGCGAACGCCAGCAACGCGCCAGCTTCCGGCACCAGGAAGATCAGTCTCGAGGTGAGCTGCGCCGCCAGCAGGTGGCTCCGCCGCACAGGTGCGGCAACGAACCGTTTGAGCAGGTTCCCGTTGCGTGCGACGACGAGCGAGAACCCGATGCCCCACATCCCGGTTCCCATCAAATTCATTCCGAGCAGTCCGGGCACCAGAAAATCCACGTAACGCGAGCCAGGCTCGCTCAGCTCCACCACGTCGGCATCAAAGGCGTCGGCACGCCCTGCCGCACGCTGGAGTGCCGTATCTACAACAAGGCGCGCGGTACGGCTCTCCGGCTGCGTGGGGTCGAATGCGTAGACAGGCGTGTCGTCACCGGATACCACGAGGACGACGTGGCCCCGGGCGAGCGCCTGGGTGGCTTCGGCCTCGGAAAGAGTGCGGACCGTGAGCTCGGGTGCCGTGGACAGCACCGCCATGCGGCCCCTCGCGTGAGGCCCGTCGGCAACCGCAACGGGCAGCGCCTCGGGAGGCCGGCTCCGGAACGCCAGTCCGAGAATGCCGGCCAGCAGAATGGGGAACACGAACACCCAGAAGACGGCCTCGGGTTCGCGCAGCAGCTCCCGGACGCGCGCAATCGTCAGCTCCGTCAGCGGACCGCGGACGGCATACCTTCGAGACCGCTCAGCCATCGCGCAGCCTCCGTCCGGTCAGCGACATGAACACATCCTCCAGCGTGGCGTGGTGGGTCGTCAGGTAGGTCGGCTCCGCATGACGCTCGGCCAGGAACGCCAGCAGCGCCGGCACGGCCCGATGAACCTCGCGTACCGTCAGGCGCCAGGTGGCGGCGTCACGAACGACCCCTTCGACGCTCGGGAGCCCGCCCAAAGCCTCAGCCAGGAGGTCGGCGCCCCCCTCGGCCGTGCCGAATTCGACGACGTGCTCGGCGCCGAGGGAGGCGATGAGCTCGCGAGGCGTGCCGAGCGCGATGACCTTGCCGTGATCCACGACGGCGACTCGATCGCACAACCGCGCCGCCTCCTCCATGTAATGGGTGGTGAGGAGCACGGTGCGACCCCTCGCCTTGAGCGCTTCAACGATGTCCCAGGTCTGGCGGCGTGATTGCGGGTCCAGGCCGGTTGTCGGCTCGTCGAGGAACAGCAGCTCCGGGTCCCCCACGAGCGCGCACCCGAGCGAGAGCCTCTGCTTCTGCCCACCCGACAGCGTGCGGACGTAGGCGTCGGCCTTCTCGTCGAGACTGAGGAGGGCGAGCACCTCAGCGACCTCGAGCCCGCGCGGGTAAAAGCTCCGGAACAGCGTGACGACCTCGCCAACGCGCAGCTTCTCCGGAAACTTCGTCTCCTGAAGCTGGATGCCAAGACGCGCGCGCAGCGCCATGCCCTCGCCACGCCAGCGATCCCCCAGCACCTCCACCTCCCCGTCGTCCGGCTCGCGGAGCCCTTCGAAGATCTCGACGGTGGTAGTTTTACCCGCGCCGTTTGGACCGAGCATGCCGAAGCACTCGCCGCGCTGTACGTCCAAGTCGAGGCGATCCACCGCCAGCAGGTCGCCATAGCGCTTGACCAGACCCTGGCAGCGCACTGCGCTCGTCGCGTTCGAGGAGAGGGGCACGAGCCACCCAGTTTACCTGCGGCTGGTTCGTTCTGGCGCGGAGCCTGGTACCGCGTCTTCAGCGACAGCCACTGCCAGACCCACAGGAGGGTCTCCTGCTTACCTCCCCTTCTCCCCTTCTCCTGTTTCTTCCCTGGCAGACAATGCTGGCCGACCGGAGCTCCAGCGCCGAGGCGCGTGCTACCATACCAGCCCTTGCAGGGGGTGCTGCCGTGATGAACCGCCGCCGTTTTCTCTCGACCACTGCCGCCGCAACCGCCGGGATGGCCGCCGCGCTGCCCTCGCGGAGCTACGCGCAGATGAGTCCGAACGAGACCATCAACGTCGCGATCATCGGGATCCGCGGAGACAACGCGGGGCGGC
>JACCXG010000316.1 GCA_013697225.1 Acidobacteriota bacterium | reverse complement strand
CCGTCGTTGTCGAAGTCAGCGAAGGCCGCCCCGCGCCCGGCCCGCGGGATGGTCACAGGCTCCCCCAGCCGCTCGGTCACGTCCTCGAAACGGCCGTCGGCACGGTTGCGGTACACCACCTTGCGCTGCCGGTAGCCGGCTTCCGTCTTCAAGACCTCCACCTCCGGATAGACATGGCCATTCACGAGGAACAGGTCGAGCCAGCCATCGAGATCGAGGTCCAGGAACCCGACACCCCACCCGAGCCACCGTGTGTTGCGTCCGATTCCGCTCGCGAACGTGCGGTCGTCACACAGCCCCTTGCCGGTGTTCGCATAGAGGGTGGAGGTGTCCCCCGCGAAGTTCGTCTTGAAGATGTCCATCAGGCCGTTGCGATTGTAGTCGCCGACAGCGACCCCCATGCCCGCCTGCGGCTTGCCGTCCTGGCTGTAGGCGCAGCCGGCACTGACGGCGATGTCTGTGAAAGTTCCGTCCCTGTTGTTCCGGTACAACGCGCTTGGATTCGAGTCGTTCGCGACGTACAGGTCCACCCACCCGTCGTCGTCGAAGTCGAGGGTGCTGACGCCAAGCGCGTAAGTACCGCTGGCCTTCGTGATGCCGGACTGGTCCGAGACGTCGACGAAGCGGCCATCCCCCGCATTGCGGTAGAGGATGTTGCGCCCTCCGGTGAGCCCCGGCGGACCGCAGGCGACCGGCACCCCTTTGTAGCGGCAGAGGCCTGACTCGGGCACCGGGGCGGTGTCGAGATCGAGGTCGAGGTAGTTGGCTGCGAACAGGTCGAGGCGGCCGTCACGGTCGTAATCCAGGAAGGCACAGCCCGCGCCCCACCGCGTCCGCGACGTGTCGAGCCCCGCCGCCTTCGTCGTCTCCTCGAAGGTGCCGTCTCCGCGGTTGCGGAACAGGCGGCTGGTGCCCCAGAACGTGACGAAGAGATCCTCGAAACCGTCGTTGTCGTAGTCGCCGGTGCACGCCCCCTGCCCCCAGCCGACGAGCGCCAGGCCGGCCCTTGCGGTCACGTCTTCGAAGGTGCCGTCCCCCTTGTTCCGGTAGAGATGGCTGGTGGGCTCGGCGCCCGGCGGGAATCCCTCCAGGGTCGTGCCGTTCACGAGGAAGATGTCGAGCAGCCCGTCGTTGTCGTAGTCGAAAGCCGCCGCGCCGCACCCGGTCGTCTCGAGCAGGTATCTGTTGGTCCGCTCGCCGCCGTAGATGGTTTTGGCGGTCAAGCCCGCACGCGGCGCGATGTCCGTGAACGAGAAGCCGAGGGGGGACGGAGTCTGGGCCGCGGGAAGGCCGATCAGCACACCAGCGATGACCGCCGCCAGGGCGAACGTGCGGAGACTCACCGGGACGTGACGGACGATCATGGCCGCGGGGCCTCACGCTTTTGCGGGGCGAGCCTCCGCGCCTCCTCGAAGTGCCGCCGCGCCTCGGACCGCGCACCCGCCTTCTCCAAGGCGAGCGCCAGCGCCTGATGGGCCTGCGCATTGTCGGGCGCCAGGCGAATGGCCTCACGGAACTGAGCAATCGCTCCCGCCTGATCCCCCGCCTGCAGCTTCTGCTCCCCCACGCTGAGGGCGAACACCGAGGCCTGCGCATCCGCCGTCCGGCGGTTCAGGCGATCGGCCTCCGCCTGCGCGGCGCGCGCTCCCGCCAGATCCCCTTTCTGCTGGAGGATCTGCGCGAGGCTTTGATGCGCCTCCGCAGCGTCGGGCCCTGCGGCGATCGAGCGACGGAGATGTTCGACCGCCGCTTCGGTGTCTCCCTGCTGCCGCAGGATCGTGGCAAGCATGAAGTGCGCGTCCGCAGAGTCCGGCTTCCGTTCGAGCGCCGCGCGGAACGCGCTCGCCGCCTCTTCCGCCCGGCCGGTCTGCCACAGGAGCACGCCGAGCGTGAAAGGGGCGTCAGCCATCGCCGGAGCCAGTTCCATTGCCTTCCGCAGTGCCTCCTCGGCCGGCTCGAACGCGTCCTGCCCCTTCAGCGCGATGCCGAGGTTGTAGAACGCCTCCGCATTTCGCGGCTCGTCGGCCGTCAGCGCGCGCAGCACGTCCACGGCGGCCGCCAGATCCCCCTGGTGGATCAGCGCGGTCGCCAGGTTCAGGCGTGCAGCTGGAAAGGCCGGGTCCGATGTGGCGGCGCGCCGAAACGTCTCGACCGCGAGGCGCCCCTCCCCTTTGTGCATCTGGGCGAGGCCGAGACTGTTGAGCGCGTCGGGAGACGCGGGATCGATCTCCACCGCGCGCTGCAGGTGGATCAGCGCCTCGTCGAGATCACCACGCGCCTGCAGCGCGACCCCAAGCTGCAGGTGCGCCGGCGCAAGTGCCGGTGCGAGCCGCACCGCACGGCGCAGGTGGTCGAGAGCTTCTTCGGCGTGCCCCAGCTGCCGGAGCGTTGCGCCTAGGTAGTACTGCGCTTCAGGATGATCCGCACGCAGCGCGACGGCGGCACGCAGAGGTGCGAGCGCGCCCGGCAGGTCCCCGGTCCACCAGCGCGTTGCGCCCAGGTGATACTGCGCATCGAAGTACTTCGGGTCGAGTTCGATCGCTCGGGAGAACGCAGCGAGCGCATCCTGCACGCGGTTCTGGCGTCCAAGTACGAATCCAAGCTTGTCGTGAGCTGTCGCGCTCTTCGGGTCCGCCACGATGGCCCGCTCGTACGCATCAGTAGCGCCGGCGAGATCGCCACGGCGTTCCAGGACGCCCCCAAGGACGAGGAGTGCGGCCGCGGACGAAGGGCGCTCCGCGAGGACTTTCCGTACCAGCGCCTCTGCCGCATCCAGCCGGCCCGCCTCCAGGTGTTGTTTTGCTCGGCCCTCGGTCGCAGCTGTCGCCGCATCGACCTGAGCGCTGGCCGTGAGGCTCAGGCTCACGGACACACAAGCAGCCGTGGCCAGAAAAATCATTGGCGATGGATTCTATCAAGCCAACCAGGGAAGGCGACAAGTGGCACACTACAGCCAGAGTAGCTCCTGGCTCCTCCGAGCGCTGCGCGTCGAAGGTCCTGCAACAGAAACGCACTCACATACAATGAGCGGATGAACTACCGCACGTTTGGTCGAACAGGGTGGCCCGTGTCAGAAGTCGGCTACGGCATGTGGGGCATGGCGGGGTGGACCGGCAGCGCCGACGAGCAGTCGTCAGGATCGCTCGACCGCGCCATCGAGCTCGGGTGCAACTTCTTCGACACCGCCTGGGCGTACGGCGACGGGCACAGCGAACGGCTGCTTGGCGAGACCCTGCGCAGGCACCCTGGCAAGCGGCTGTACGTAGCCACGAAGATCCCTCCGAAGAACCGGAAGTGGCCCGCCCGGCCGGAGTACGCTCTGGACGACGTCTATCCACCCGACTACATCCGCGAGTACACGGAGAAGAGCCTCGAGAACATCGGCGTGGACACCCTCGACCTCCAGCAGCTGCACGTCTGGAGCGACACATGGGCAGACGACGACGGCTGGCAGAGGGCAGTTGCCGCGCTGAAGGAGGAGAAACTCGTGCGCGCCGTCGGGATTAGCGTGAACCGCTTCCAGCCGCAGAACGTCCTCCGCGCGCTCGACACCGGCCTCGTCGATGCCGTTCAGGTGGTCTACAACACCTTCGACCAGAACCCGGAAGACGAGCTGTTTCCCGCCTGCCAGGCGCGGAACATCGCCGTCATCGCGCGCGTGCCGTTCGACGAGGGCAGCCTCACTGGCACGCTGACAGCCGACACCCGCTGGCCCGAGGGAGACTTTCGCAATCTGTACTTCCACCCCGACAACCTTCGCGAGACGCTCGCGCGGGTCGAACGCCTGCGGCCCGTCGTTCCGGAGGGAATGACCATGCCCGAGCTCGTCATGCGCCACATCCTGCACCACCCCGCCGTGTCAACGGTCATCCCGGGGATGCGCAAGCTGCGGCACGTCGAGGGGAACATTGGCGTGAGCGGCCAGCCTCCGCTTCCAGAGGCGCTCATTGCTGAGCTCAAGACCCACAGATGGAACCGGACCGTGGACTGGGAATAGACGGGGCAATTGCCAAAAGTGCCAGGATTGCCGACAGTGCCAAGAATGGCAGGAATCCGGCACTCCTGGCGCTTGTGCCCTGCTATAATTCTCGTTTCCCCCTAAGAGGAGACAGCCGTGAAGGAAGGGATCCACCCCCAGTATCAAGAGGTCGAGGCGCGTTGCGCGTGCGGGGCGACCTGGAAGACCAGGTCCACCAAGCCCGAGCTGCACCTTGAGATCTGCAACAACTGCCACCCGTTTTTCACGGGACGCCAGAAGCTCATCGACACCGAGGGACGCGTCGAGCGGTTCACCAAGCGGTTCGGTGCGCAGACCTCCGAGAGCCGCAAGGCGGCGCAGAAGGCCAAGAAGGCACCAGCCGCCGCCACCAAGTAGCAGCTGCCGCCGTGACGCTGAAACGCTCAGCTCTCGAAGAGCTGGGCGTTTTTCTTTGAGGCGAGCTTGCGGTCCAGTCGCGCCAGGCGGTGCCGCATGCCGTCGGCCACACGGGACGTCTGCTGCGCCGAGCCGATCGCAAAGAGGGCGAGCTCCCGGGCGGCGTGCAGATCGCCGTCACGATGCTCGTGGTGTATGGCGAGCGCTTCAAGTGCAAACTGCCGCAGCTCGGTGGTGCCCTCGGTTCGGGCGGGCGGATCGGTCACCCCCAGGAGCTCACGCCACCAGCCCGCCGCTTCCACGAAGCGCCGGTCCCTCCGGGCGCGAATCCCCAACCTGTAGAAAGCTTCGGCCCTCGTAGACACGCAGGGTGACCCGGCGGCCCGCCGGTAGCACGCCTCGGCACGAGCCAGCTCCCCTGCACGTTCGAGGACGCGGCCGACGGGCAGGGCTTCACGTGCATCGCGGCACGCCTCCTCACCTCCCGAAGCCAGCCGCAGCGCGCGGCTGGTCACGGCCGCAAGCGACACCAGATCGAGCCGGTTGTGCTCGAGCACGGGCTCCAGCGGACGCGCATCGGACGTTCTCAAGAACTGGAAGAACCGGCCAGGGATCTCGAAGCCGTCCACGTCTCCCACCCGGCGCATGTTCAGCAGGATCCGCTCCAGCGTTGTCAGCCGGCAGCCTCCGTCGTCCACCCGCTCCTTCCACAACCGGCGAGCCGGGTGCAGCATGTCGAAGTGCGGCACGTCGTCGAACGGGGCTGGCATGCGGTGGAATGCCCAACGCGTTTCCATCACCGGCAGGTCGAATGTTTTGCCGTTGTACGTGACGATCAGGTCGGCGTCGGCGAGCAGCTCGGCGGCAGCGCACAAGAGGGCGCGCTCCGCGCTGTAGCTCGTGAGCAGGAACTGCCGGACCTGAAACGCGCCTCCATCGAAGTACCCGCAGCCCACGAGGAATGCCACCGTACCAGCGCCTCCGCTGAGCCCTGTGGTTTCGAGATCCAGAAAGACTGCGCGGGGCGCCGAGCCATTCGCCCGGCCGGCTGACTGGAAGGAGGGTTCCAGCAGGCTGAGGGTGCTGACGTCCTCTATTTCACAGTCGCCGACCTGCACGTCGCCGTGCCAGCGGTCCGACTCGTAACGCCGGTCAATCGCCAGGCACCCGCCGAACCGGGTCGTCAGCAGAACGCCGCCAAGCGCACTTGCAACCCCGTCGAGATCGAGCACTGCCTCGTATCGACGCCCATTGTCTGGCTCATAGGTGAGCTCCCGCGGTACCGCCGGACGGGCTGCGGTACCTGCGCCGGGAGGTCTGACAATGGACCGGAGTCGGGAGGTGAGGTCCACTATGCCGCCTGCGCCGAGAGGAGCGCCTGAAGGATGCTCGATGCCACCCGCTTCGCCCGGGGGCCGGTGTTCCCCTCCGGTCCCACACACGAGGGGCAGCCGGAGGCACACGGGCAGCCTTCGATCAGTTCGCGCGTGCGCTCGACCAGTGACAGGTGCATCTCATAGAGCGGCCGGCTGAACCCGATGCCCCCCGGGTAGTTGTCGTAGATGAAGATGTGCGGCTCGGCGGCAATCTCCGGAGCGGTGGCCGCGCCGCCGGTGCGCACCTGACGCTCGATGCTCCCGCCGTCGACCGAGATCCCGATGTCGTGCGCATCGCACATGAGGAGCAGCTGCGCCACGTGGCGCATGGCGAAGGCCAGCCCCACGACGCCGTCGCGCTTGTCGTCGCCGCTGAACGGCAAGGCCTGCATGATCCCACTGGAGATCGTCAGCCAGTACGAGGACGTGTGCATCTGCTGTTCGGGAAGATCGAGCTCGCCCGATCCGACGTTCTCGTTCGTGTAGAACTTGATTTTCTTGAACCCGACGACCCTC
>JACCXG010000217.1 GCA_013697225.1 Acidobacteriota bacterium | reverse complement strand
AAATTCGCCGGTGCGGCGAACGGCCCGGCCTTAGTTGCCGGCCCCCTCACCTTTGCGCATGCCTTCGGTGACGATTCCAACCTTGTCCACGCCGGCCCCCTTGGCCGCGTCGATCACGGCAATGACTTCGCCGTAGCGCAGCCCGGGATCTCCGACGATGAACATCGTCTTTTCCTTGCGGCTCTCGAAGGTCGTGCGGAGAAAGTCCTGGAGGGCCTGCAGGTCGATGACCTGCTTGTTGACCGAAATCGAGCGGTCGGCCGCGTATTCCAGCACGATCTGGTTCGTGTCGACGGCCTGGCTGGCAGAACGCGTTTCGAGGGGCAGGTTGACATCCATCCCCTTCTGCGTGAGGGGCAGCGCCGCCATGAAGATGATCAGCAGCACGAGCAGAACGTCGATCAGCGGCGTGACGTTCATGTCGGGAGTCGGCTGAGGGGTTGCCGCAATGACGACCTTCTCGGCGCCGTGGTGCTTGTGTGCGTGGGCCATCAGTTGCCTCCCTCAAGCGGCGTCTTGCGCTCGGTGATCAGACCGATGTCTTCGATCCCGACCTTCCGCAGGTTGTCCATGGCTGCCATGATCGCGCTGTATGACGCGTCCTGGTCCCCTTTGATGAGGACGATGCGCTCGGACCGGTTCTCGAGAATCGCCTGAACGCGGTCCGCGACCTCATTCCGGCTGTACTCGATGCCGTTCACGTAGAAGCGATTGCCGGCGTCGATGTGCAGAACGGTCTGCTCCTGCGTCTCCGGCTTGTCTTCGGTATTGTCGGCTAGAGGCAGCCTGACCGGCACGCCCTGGTGCAGCATCGGCGCGATCAACATCATGATGATGAGGAGCACCAGCATGACGTCGACAAGCGGCGTCACGTTGATGTCGGATTTCAGACCGCCCTTTGCGCCGCCTACATCCATTGCCATAGGTCTTACTCCCAGTTGTTAGTCGCCGCCGCGAGGAAGTCAGGGAGGCCGGCCGTGCAGGCGGCCCCCCCGGGAAATCAGGCCGTCTTCTTGATGAAGTAGTCGACGAGCTCCGACGACGAGTTGTCCATCTCGACGTTGAAGTACTCGATCCGTCCCGACAGATAATTGTAGAACCAGACGGCGGGGATAGCCACCACGAGGCCGAGGGCCGTCTCGACCAGGGCTTCGGAGATACCGGCAGACACCGCCGCGAGACCGCCGGAGCCGGTCGCCGCAATACCGTTGAAGGCGGTGATGATGCCAACGACCGTGCCGAGCAGTCCGACGAACGGCGCCGTGGCACCGATGGTCGCGAGCGCCGAGACCCCCTTCTTGAGGTCGTTGGCTGTGAGCGCCGAGGCGCGCTGAATGGCGCGGCGGACCGTGTCGACGAGGTCTTCGCGGCTCAGGTTGGAGCCGGTTTCCTGCTGGAATTGGTACTCCTGCAGCCCCGCGAGCACCACCTTCGCGAGATGGCTGTAACGGTAGTTCTTCGAGGAGGAGATGGCGATGGCATCCTTGAGGCGCCCCTCCTTCAAGTGCTTGGCAACCTGCGGCGCATAAAGCTTCGACTGCTTCCGGGCCTGCGCGAAGGTGTAGATCCGCTCGATGGCCACGCCGAAAGAGATCATCGACATGATGATGAGAATCACGCCGATTGACTTGGCGATGATCCCCATCTGATTCCACATGTGCATCAAGTCAAGCTGTTCCATTTCGCCCACTCCTCCGGTTACGGTAAAGCCACACAATTCCAGACGTTAACAAACAAACGGCAGGGGATTGTGCCCCCACCCTGCACACGTGAGCCGGCCGGCAGCCGGGCTTCACTGGAGCGTGAAGTTCACGGTCACCGTCATGATGACCGGCACGGGCACTCCGTTCAGCAGCGTCGGAGTGAACACCCATTGCTTGACTGCATCGAGCGCTGCCTGATCGAGTAGCGGAATCGAACGCAGGACCTTGGCGTCCTTCACCCGGCCATCGGGGCCAATCGTCGCCTCGATGATGACCACCCCCGATACCCGGGCCGACTGCGCGATCGGCGGATATGTTGGATTGACATTCTTGGTCTTGGTCGGGGCCTTGATGTTGCCGCCGACCCGCACCGGCGCCGCCGGCGCAGGAGGCGGCGGAGGAGCTGCCGGGATACCGCCGACGCCACCTCCAATCGCGCCGCCGGGAATTCCGCCTTCGACACCTCCCGGCACCCCTACGCTGAGGCCCACGGATGGGCGTGGCACTTCAGCGACGATCTCCTTCGGGGCTTCCGTAGGAGCTGCGTTCGGATTGGTCACCGGGGTCGGGGCGACCTTGGGTGGTGGAGCCGCCGCCGGCGGGGGCGGAGGCGGGGGGGGTGGCGGCGGGGGCGGGGCCGCAAACGCCATCATGGTCTGAGGCGTTGGTAGCACGTCTGTGGCCATCAGCGGAATGATGATGATGGCCGCAAAGAGCACAACGTGCGCCAGGATGGACACGGGAACCGTGTACCACGCCTGAGAGCCCACCTTGATGGATGGATCGACGACGTCCCCGAACATGTCACGCGGCACGGCTCAGCCCTCCTGCGTCCCGTTTCGTAGCCTTGCAAACGCGGCGAAAGAAACAACCGCAAGACCGCGAATTATAGTCAGACGCAAAAACCAGTGTCAATGAACCTTCCTGCCAACTATAGACACCGCAAACAAAAAATCGGCCCGGTGCTTCCGGCTCCATCCTTTCTCCTCCGGGTGGCAGACTTCAGCCTCTCTCCGGAACGATCCGCATCCGGTAGAACGACCGCCACACGAAGACTGCCGAACCCAGCAGGCACAACCCCGACAGCGACAGCGCAACCGCATGCCCATACTGGCCGGCGAGCTGCACACCGAGCTCCACCGCCAGCAGCCCGAAGAGCGTGGTGAACTTGATCACCGGGTTCATGGCCACTGACGAGGTGTCCTTGAACGGATCCCCCACGGTATCCCCCACAACCGTCGCTGCATGCAAGGGTGTGCCCTTCTCCTTGAGCTCTACCTCGACAATCTTCTTGGCGTTGTCCCAGGCCCCCCCGGCGTTGGCCATGAAAATCGCCTGGAAGAGCCCAAACAGCGCAATCGACACGAGATACCCGATGAAGAGGTATGGCTCAAGAAAGGCGAACCCGAGCGTCGCCAGGAACACCGCCAGAAAGATGTTGAACATCCCCTTCTGTGCGTACTGAGTGCAGATCTCGACCACTTTCTTGCTGTCGGCGACCGACGCCCTCTCGACCCCGTCGAGCTTGATGTTCGCCTTGATGAACTCGACCGCCCGGTAGGCCCCCGTCGTCACCGCCTGCATCGACGCTCCGGTGAACCAGTAGATCATCGCGCCTCCCAGGATCAGGCCCAGCAGGAACGGGGGGTGCAGAATGGACAGGTACTGCAGGTACTCCGGCTGCAGCCGCTCGGTGAGCAGCACGATGATGGAAAAAATCATCGTTGTCGCACCAACCACGGCCGTGCCAATCAACACCGGCTTGGCGGTGGCCTTGAAGGTGTTCCCTGCACCGTCGTTCTCCTCGAGCAGGTGCTTGGCGCGCTCGAAGTCCACATCGATCCCGAAGTCCCGCTTCAGATCCTGCGAGATACCCGGGATCGCCTCGATGGTCGACAACTCGAACACCGACTGCGCGTTGTCCGTCACCGGCCCGTAGGAGTCGACGGCAATCGTCACAGGGCCCATGCCGAGGAAACCGAACGCGACCAGGCCAAACGCGAAGACCGCCGGGGCAATCATGAGCGTGCCGAGCCCCAGCGTGCTCACCCCGTACGCCACAGCCATCAGGCCGACGATGACCACGCCCAGCCAGTAGGCGCTGAAGTTTCCGGCAACGAGTCCTGACAAGACGTTTAACGACGCGCCCCCTTCCCGGGAAGAGGTCACGATCTCGCGCGTGTGAGCGGACGTAGTCGAGGTGAACACCTTCACGAGCTCGGGAATGATGGCCCCAGCCAGCGTGCCGCAGCTGATGACGATGGCCAGCTTCCACCAGAGCGTCCCGTCGCCGAGATCGGGGATGAGCAGCGCCGACACCACAAACGTGAGGCTCACCGACACAATGGACGTCAGCCACACCAGCGTCGTCAGCGGCGTCTCGAAGTTCATCGTCGCGGCGTTCCCGTAGCGGGCCTTCGCCCAGGCCTCGTTCAGCAGGTAGGAGGCCCCGCTGGCGATGACGCCGACAACGCGCATGACGAAGATCCAGACGAGCAGCTGGACCTGCACCGTCGTATCGGTAATGGCCACGAGAATGAACGTAATCAGCGCCACGCCCGTGACGCCGTAGGTCTCGAACCCGTCCGCGCTCGGGCCGACCGAGTCGCCGGCGTTGTCCCCCGTGCAGTCCGCGATCACCCCCGGATTCCGCGCATCGTCTTCCTTGATGTTGAAGACGATCTTCATGAGATCCGCGCCGATGTCCGCGATCTTCGTGAAGATGCCCCCTGCGATCCGCAGGGCGGCCGCGCCGAGCGACTCGCCGATGGCAAACCCGATGAAGCACGAGCCGGCGTAGTCACCGGGAATGAACAGCAGGATGCAGAGCATGATGAAGAGCTCGACACTGATGAGCAGCATCCCGATGCTCATGCCGGCGCGCAGAGGAATCGCGTAAATCGGATACGGACGCCCTGCAAGCCCCGCAAACGCCGCGCGGGAGTTCGCGAAGGTGTTCACACGGATGCCGAACCAGGCCACACCGTAGCTGCCCGCGATACCGATGAGGCTGAAGAGGAGGATCACGGCGACCTTGAACGGCGGGAACCCGTGGACGATGGCACCGGTCTCCAGGTCGACCGTGGCGGCAAGACCGCCGAAGTAGATCGCGGTGATTGTGCCGATGAAGATCCACAGGAGAAGGATGAACTTCCCCTGCGTAATCAGATAGGTCTTGCAGGTCTCGTAAATCAGCTCGGAGATCTCGTGCATCGAGCGGTGCACGGGGAGGTTCTTCAGCTGGTAGAAGATCACCATGCCGAACGCCAGGCCAAGGAGGCAGATGCCGAGGCCCCCCATCAGCAGGGTGCGTCCGTTGATGCCCTGGAAGTCCACCTGACCCAGATCCGGCAGCACCAGGTTTGCCTCGCCGCCCGCGTGCGGTGCGGTCTCAGCCTGCAGCGCGGCAGCCTGAGCGCTCAGGTGGGCCGCGCCCCCCGCCACCAGGAACAGCACGACGAGCAACCCTGCCAAACACGATGATGGCCTGCGGAACATGTGCAGCATATGTCTCCTCGGAAACCGGCTCGAAAAACCGACGGATCGTACCACAGCGTGAATACCGGCCCCTTCGGCAGGCCGGAGCGCATCACACGCGGAAATCGGCGACGCGATCGGCACCGTCGCGCGCGCGTACTCGGCTCGACAGCGCCACGCCCCCGGTCAGGAAGATCCGTATGGCCTGCTCGACGGTGATGTCGGGGAAGGAGGCCTTGTCGCGCGGGCAGATGATCACGTCCCCCAGGTAGAGATGATTCGTCGGAACGTAAACGGCCAGCATTGGCTCCGGCCCCTGACCGCGGTCGACCACGAATTCCTTCGTCAGGAAGCCGAGCAGGTAGCCGCGTGCGGTGTCCTCCAGGAGGATCACACGTTTGAACCCGTACTCGTTGTCTGGCGAGAACGCGACGACGAGCTGCTTTACGGGGGAATAGATCGTCCGGAAGACCGGCACGCGCAGCAGGTACCCTTCCGCGCGCTGCAGGACACGCTTTCCCAGCACGTTGGTCGCGAGCGCGCCAACCAGCATCATCAGCAACGTCGTGGTCAGGATGCCGAGCCCCGGCACATCGCGCTGGAGCCACGCCGCGAAGACCGGCCCGACGAGCCCGTCGACGAGCCGGAAAATCCAGACGAACGCGAAGACGCTGATGGCCAGCGGGACCGTGACGAAGAACCCCGCAATGACACTGCGTCGAATCCAGAGGATCAGTGAGGTCACAGCCAGAGGGCGGGTCCCGCCGCGCAACGGAGCCGACCGCGAACGAGGCCGTCAGGGGGGCGCCGTGCGGGAGACGGGTGGGAAAGGGACACCGGGCGCCGCGTCAGGAGGCGCGGCGGCGGCCCGGCCTCCGGGTTTCGGTGACCACGGGCGGGGCAGCCTGCCCTTTCATGGGCTTGCGGCCCTGCCAGAGAATCGCGATCGCAGCGGCGATGAACACCGTCGAGTACGTGCCGGCTATGACGCCGACGAGCATCGTGAAGGCAAATCCCTTGAGCACCTCTCCGCCGAAGATGAACAGCGCGAGAACGCTGAGGACGGTGGTTCCCGCCGTGATCAGGGTTCGAGCCAGTGTCTGGTTCACGGCCACGTTGACGATGTGCGCGAGGTTGTCGCGCCGCATGGCCCGCATGTTCTCCCGCACGCGGTCGAACACCACGATCGTGTCGTTCACCGAGTAGCCGGTGATTGTGAGCAGGCCGGCAATGACGTTCAAGGTCAGCTCGTATTCGAAGAACACGAGAAACGACATGACGATGGCCAGATCGTGCACGACCGCCACGACGGCACCGACAGCAAAGCTCAACTGAAAGCGAAGAGCGATGTAAATGAGGATCCCGGCCAGGGCAAGCACGGTGGCCATCATCCCCTGCCGCCTCAGCTGCTCGCCGATGACAGGGCCGACGATTTCCGTCCCTACGACCTCGATATTGCCCAGATTCCCCTTCTGCAGTGCAGCCACTACAGCGTCAGCTTCCTGGCTGAGGTTTCCTTCGACCTCCTCCCCGGTCCGGCGCACCCGGATCATCACGTCCCGGTTCTCGGCCGGGCCGTACCGCTGAACGATGGCGTCCCCCCCTCCGGGCATCCCGGCACTGAGGGCCGAACGCACCCCCTGCAGCTCGGCCTCCTGGTCGAATTTGACGATGACGATGGTGCCGCCTTCGAAATCGACCCCTTTCGGGATGCCGCGCGTAGCCATCAGGGCGACGCCGGCCGCGATGAGCAGAGCGGAAAGGGCGATGGCATGCCACCGCCAGCGGACGAAATCGTAGTTTGCGTTCGAAAAAATCTGCATGATGTGCCTAGATGCTCAGCCGCGGCGTTGCCGCCTGACGGCGCAGCGTCAGCTCGAAAAGTGTCTTCGACACGAACAACGATGTGAAGAGGTTCGTCATCAGTCCGATCGTCAGCGTTGTGGCGAAGCCACGGATCGGCCCGGTGCCGAACTGAAACAGGAAGGCCGCCGCAATGAGGGAGGTGACGTGGGTGTCGAACAGCGTGAGGAACACGCGTGAGAAGCTGGCGTTCAGTGCAGCCCTGACACCTCGCTGCGCAGCCAGTTCCTCCTTGATGCGCTCGAAGATCAGCACGTTCGAGTCGACCCCGATCCCCATCGTGAGGATGAAGCCTGCGATGCCGGGGAGCGTCATCGTGGCGCCGAAATACGCCATGAACCCGATGAGAATCACCAGGTTCATGACCAACGCGACGACAGCGTTCACCCCCGCGCCCTTGTAGTAGGCGAGCATGAACAGGACTACGAGCGTGAGGCCGATCAACGAGGCCATGACACCGGACCGAATCGAGTCGGCGCCGAGCGACGGGCCGATCACGCGCTCCTCCAGGTAGCTCATCGAGGCCGGGAGGGCACCGGACCGCAGGATCAGCGACAGGTCCGCTACCTCCTGCTGGGTGAAGTTGCCGGAAATGCGCCCCTGGTCGCTGATCCGCCCCTCGATTCGGGGGGCGGACTGCACCCGGTTGTCGAGCACGATGGCGAGGAAGCGTCCGATGTTGTCACCGGTGACCCTGCTGAACTTGGTGGCCCCTTCGCGCGTGAGCGAGAAGCCGACTGCCGGACGGCCCATCTCGTCCATCTCGGCGCGGGCGTTCCGGAGGTCCTGCCCGGTGATGGCGGCCACGCGGCGCACCATATAAAAGGAGGTGCCTTCCGAGCCCGCACCGGAGAGCACTTCCATTCCCTCCGGCAGCTTGCCGCCAGAGGAGGCCAGCAGCGCTTCCTCGGTGGACGCCGGACCCGCTTCGACGATGTTCAGGCGAAGCTGGGCTGTGGAGCGGATGACTTCCTTCGCGCGGGCGACCTCGGACACCCCAGGGAGCTGCACCAGCAGCTGATCGTTGGTCTGGCCGTATCGCGAGATGTTGGGCTCGGCGACTCCGAGCTCGTTCACGCGGCGGTCGATGGTCTGCTGCGCCTGGACGACCGTATCCTCGCGCATGTTGTTCGCGATGTTCGGCCGCATCGTAAAGTCGTAGGCGCCGCCCGCTCCGGGCGAACGCTCGTAGTTGGCGCTCGCCACGTCATCGGCAAGCTTGCGGAACTCCTGGTCGCGATCCTGCGGCACGCCGCTCACCCGGAACGCCGTCGGGGAGAGTACTTCGACCCCCCCGATGGTGACCCCCGCCGCCTGCAACGCTTCCCGCAGCTGCTCGCCAGTGGTCATGGTCGAGGTCCGCAGGGCCTCTTCGGTGTGCACGCGCAGGACGAGGTGAACGCCCCCTTTCAGATC
Source organism: Acidobacteriota bacterium (assembly GCA_013697225.1). Taxonomy (GTDB): domain Bacteria; phylum Acidobacteriota; class Vicinamibacteria; order Vicinamibacterales; family 2-12-FULL-66-21; genus JACCXG01. The sequence continues at coordinate 10,419 of JACCXG010000217.1, read as the reverse complement.
CAGCCCGAGCTTCAGCTCCTGCGCCCTGAGCCAGGCCGGCTCCGGAAGGTTGTAGCGGCTCGCCAGGATCGGGTACACGCCGACCATGAAGAAGAAGATGAAGACGCCGACGATGGTGAGAACTTTCCAGCGGATGTTGTTCATGGTGTTTCTAGAGGCTGCCGCCCTCGGTGACGACGGGATCCTGTCCCTGGTACCCTGCCACGGCGTGCCGCGCCACCTCGATGCGGACCTTGTCCGCAATCTGGAGCTGCACCGACTTGTCTGTGACGCGGGTAATCAGGCCATAGATGCCGCTGGTCATGATGACCTTGTCGCCCACCTTCAGCGCTTCCTGGAAGGTCTGGATCTTCTTCTGCCGCCGCTTCATCGGCAGCAGGATCAGGAAGTAGAAAATGGCAAGAATGATCGCGAACGGCACGAACTGGATGAGCCCCGAGGGCTGCCCGGAACCGGCCGCGGCAAACAGGAAGAACTCGAACGCGTGGTGCATCAATGTTGGGGTCGGCGTGAGAAGGTTCGATGGAACTCCTGACGGAGTTTGTCAAACGTGCCGAACGCGATAGCTTCCCTGATCCGTCGCATGGTGTCAAGGTAAAAGTGTATATTATGCAGTGAGTTGAGGGTAGCTGCCGTCATTTCGCCGGACATATAGAGGTGGCGGAGATAGGCTCTCGAGAAGCTTCGGCAGGTGTAGCAGCCGCAGGCGGGATCGGGGGGAGACGCATCCTCGGCATACCGCGCATTCTTGATCGCCAGCGGCCCGACGCTCGTGAGGAACTGGCCGTTCCTGGCGTTCCGCGTCGGCAGTACGCAGTCGAACATGTCGATCCCCCTCGCCACGCATTCGAACAGGTCGTCCGGCATGCCGCTGCCCATCAGGTAGCGGGGGCGATCCGGGGGGAGCTGCGGGGCCGTATGCGCCACCACCTCATACATGACCTCTGGAGCCTCGCCGACGCTGAGCCCCCCGATCGCGTACGCCTCGAAGCCAATTGAAACAGTCGCCTGCACGCTCTCGGTCCGCAAGACTGGATCGGTGCCTCCCTGGATGATGCCGAACTGAGCCTGGCCGGGGTTGGTGATCGTGACCAGCCCCGGGTCGCTCCGCAACTGGAGCAGCCGTTCACGTGCCCGCCGCGCCCAACGGACCGAGCGCTCCATCGCACTCCGGGCAGCCTCCGGCGGAGCCGGCGTTCCAATGCACTCGTCCAGCACCATGGCGACGTCGGACCCGAGCTGTGCCTGGATGTCGGTGGCGAGCTCGGGCGTGAGGAGGTGCCGCGCCCCGTCGAGATGAGAACGGAACTCCGCCCCATCTTCGGAGACCCGGCGCATCTGCGCAAGGCTGAAGACCTGGTATCCCCCGCTGTCGGTGAGAATCGGACGCGGCCAGCCAATGAACTGGTGCAGCCCCCCCGCCCGCGCGATGAGCCCTGCGCCCGGACGCAGAAAGAGGTGGTAGGTGTTGCCGAGGATGATCTGTGCCCCGAGCGCCTCGAGGTCCCGGTGCATCAGCGCCTTGACGGCCCCGCGAGTGCCGACCGGCATGAACGCGGGGGTCTCGACCACGCCGTGGGGCGTGCGCAGCTCCCCTCGACGTGCCTCGCCGTCCTGATGGGTGACGCTGAAAGCAAAGGTGGGCCGCGGCTCGTGGTGCACCAGGGTATGTTACTGGGCGGCTGCCGGCTGCCTGCTTCCCGCTGCCCGCTGCCCGCTCCCAGTTTCCAGTGTCCAGTGTCCCAGTTCCCAGTTTCCTGCTGGGAGCGCGGAGCAGGGAGCGGGTGCCTGCCGACTCCTGTATTCTTGCTGCGTGCGACGACTGCGGGTGGGGGTCCTCTACGGCGGACGGTCGGGAGAGCATGAAGTGTCGCTGGCCTCGGCGGCAGCCGTCTTCGCGCATCTCGACAAGAAACAGTACGAGCCGGTGCCGATTCGAATCGAAAAGGATGGCCGCTGGTGTCTTGCCGACCGGCCGCCCGTCGCGATGTCGGCGGCTGACGTGATCGAGCAGGCCCGGCTCGATGCGGCCCGGCCGCTTCGCAGCGGCCGCGAGGTCCACATGATCGCGCGGCCGGGAGAGGAGACCGTCCTCTCCATCGACCGCGCACAGGCTCGTCATGACGATCTGGGCCGCGCGACTGTCACCGGGCTGAATCTGGACGTCATCTTCCCGGTCCTCCACGGCCCGTACGGTGAAGACGGCACCATACAGGGGCTACTGGAGCTCGCCAATGTCCCCTATGTCGGGGCCGGTGTACTGGCCTCGGCGGTCGGCATGGACAAGGGGATGATGAAGCGCGTCTTCAGCGCTCATGGCCTGCCGGTCTGCGGCTACCGGATTGTGCTGCGGCACGAATGGCACCGGGCGCGGGAGGAGACCCTCCGGGCCCTGGAGGCGGGCCTCGGGTTCCCCATGTTCGTGAAGCCCGCGAACCTCGGGTCCAGCGTCGGGATCTCCAAGGCGAAGGAGGCGGAGAGCCTCGGGCGTGCGCTGGACCTCGCCGGTTCGTTCGATCGCCGGATCATCGTTGAAGCCGCCGTTCCCGACGCTCGCGAAATCGAGTGCGCCGTGCTGGGCAACGACAATCCCGAGGCGTCGATTGCCGGAGAGGTGATTCCCTCGCGGGAGTTCTACGACTACGAGGCCAAGTACATCGATGATCGCTCGCTGGTCGTCCTCCCGGCCGAGCTCGACGAGACGACCCTCGCGCAGATCCGGCGCCTGTCCGTTGCGGCGTTCCGCGCGATCGACTGTGCAGGCATGGCCCGCGTGGATTTCCTGATGGCCCGTGCATCAGGGGAAATCTACGTGAACGAAATCAACACCATCCCGGGATTCACCACAATCAGCATGTACGCCAAGTTATGGGCGGCCAGCGGGGTGGCGTATCCGGCGCTGCTCGACCGCCTCATAGCGCTCGCGATCGAGCGGCACGCGGAGAAGCAGCAGCTGCGCACCAGCCTGGCATGACCGCGCGGCCCCGGGTGCGCCTCCTCGCCACCTGGATTGCGCTGGCGTCCCTCGGGTCCACCGCGTTCGGCGGCACACAGACCATCCCGCTCCCGCCGGCAGCCGCGGACCCGCCTCGATACCAGCTTCGCGGGGAAGACGAACTGGTGCGCGTCTACGAGTTCATCCTCGAGGCCCGGTTCGACCAGGTGGAGGCGGAACTGCGGCGCGCCTGCGGACCGGCGCCCCCCGAGGCCTGCCACGTCCTCGATGCGACAGCGCTGTGGTGGCGGATTCTGCTGGACCCGGAGAGCCGCGCGCTCGACCCGGCGTTCACCGCCTCCGTGGAACGCGCCATCCGCACCGCGGCCGCCTGGACGGAACGCGAGCCACAGGATCCCGAAGCGTGGTTCTACCTTGGCGGATCCTACGGCGCACGCGTGCAGTGGCGCGTCCTGCGAGGCGAACGGCTGGGCGCGGCGCGCGACGGAAAAGAAATCAAGGCCGCGCTCGAACAGGCGATCGCCCTCGAGCCCCGTCTGGCCGATGCGTATTTCGGCCTGGGCATGTACAAGTACTATGCGGACGTGGCGCCGGCAGCCGCACGCGTCCTCCGCTTCCTCCTGCTCCTGCCTGGCGGCGATCGGACCGAAGGGCTCCGGGAGATGCTCCGCGCCCGCAGGCGGGGACGCCTGATGCAGGGAGAGGCGGACTACCAGCTCCATCTGATCTACCTCTGGTACGAACGGGACACGCCGCGCGCGCTCGAACTGCTGCGAGGCCTCCAGACGCGGTACCCTGGCAACCCGCACTTCCCCGTCCAGCTCGCGCACATCCGCGAGACCTACGAGCACGACATCACCGCCAGCCTCGAGACCTGGACCGGGCTGGTGGCCGCCGCGAGGGAACACCGCGTGAACAACGCACCGCTCGCAGAGGTGTCGGCGCGGCTCGGCGCCGCACGGATGCTCGAAGCGCTGCACCTCACAGACGACGCGATCGAACATCTGCAGGCGGCTCTTGCCTCATCTCCCCGGGAGCCGTACGGTTCGCTCGCGCTGGCGCACCTCAGGCTGGGTGAAGCCCACGACCGGCTGGGAGCGCGGGCTGCCGCCGTGTCGGCGTACAAAGCCGCGCTGGCCGCCGTGCCGCCGCTGGATCCGGCTGACGTCCGGAGCAGGGCCACCCAGGGCCTGCGCCGTGCCCCGGATCGAAAGCTCGGGGAGGCCTACCGGCTGTCGCTCGAAGGATGGCGGCGGCTCGAACGCAACGACCTGCCCGGTGCATCCGCCGCTCTCGAACGCGCGCTCGACGTCATGCCCGACGATCCGGTGTCGCGGTATCGCTACGGCCGCGTGCTGCAGGCCCGGCGCGAGGACGCCGACGCGCTCGAGCAGTACACGCATGCGATCGCGAACGCACGGGCCTGCCCCGCACCGATCCTCGGCAATACGTATCTCGAAGCCGCGCGGCTGCACGAGCGGGTCGGCGATCGCGAGCAGGCGCGGTCCGCCTACACGGTCGCGGCATCGCTCTTCGGCGCGGCCGCTTCGACCCGTGCAGCCGCGGCGCGCGCGCTCGAGCGGCTCGCCACGCGCTGAGGGCAGCGTCCGACAGGCGCGTGTCTCACGTCAGTCTCACCGGCTTGACAAGCCGCTCAACATGCGCTTGTTCTCTAAAGCCCTTCTGCCCGGCGTCCGACACTCCCTTTGTGCGGCTTTTTGACAAATCCACGCAGTTTGTGCTTGACACCCGGATCTTCTCACCCGTAATCTACATCTCGTATGAGGGTGGTTCGCTCAGCCCACCTGTAGTACTCGCGGACCCCATGGGTAACAGCTGAGCTGCCGGATTCCAAGGAGGAATAATGGCGAAGAAAACCGCAAAGAGCGGCGCGAAGAAGACGGCTAAGGGCGGAAAGAAGCGCTAGACGCCGCTTGAACCGGTGTGGGGGTGTCGCACAGCTGGCACCCCCGTTTTTGCCGCACCGGCCCTCCCGAATCGCGGGAGTCGGCACGCAACACCAGACCCGTGGGCGCTGAGATCCAGCGGGAGTCCACGCGCAGACGCCATGAGCGAAGGGGGGGATGACCGAATGGCCAAGAAGACTGCAGCAAAGGGCGGGGCGAAGAAGAAGGGCGCGAAGAAGCGCTAGTCCCGTGAACCCGCTGAAAGGGGGCGTCGGTCGCCCCCTTTTTGCTGTACGGCGAGCGCCGGCGGACGCGCGGGCCGGCTCACTCCCAGCTCGTGCCGTCCCACACGCGGATGCGCTGGATCATATCTCCCACCTGGATCCGATCGACGACATCCATCCCGTTGATCACGTGACCGAAGGCCGTATAGCGGCCGTCCAGGTGCGGCTGGGGAGAGTGCGTGATGAAGAACTGGCTGCCCCCGGTGTCGCGCCAGGCGAGCGCCATCCCGACGGTGCCGCGCAGGTACGGCCGATCGTTCAGCTCGTCGCGGATGGTGTAGCCCGGCCCACCTTCCCCATCTCCCCGCGGATCGCCGTCCTGCATCACGAAGTTCGGGACGACGCGGTGGACGGGCAGCCCGTTGAAGAAGCCTTTCCTCGCCAGCGCCATGAAGTTCCGGGACGTCTGCGGCGCGTCGAGCACAGCAAGCTCGAATTCAATCGTTCCCCTCGCCGTCTCGATGAACACGCGCGGCGACAGCGTCGGTGCCAGCAGTTGCGGGTCGTCATACGGAGACGGGGGATTGCCAGGCGCCGGCCGTGCGTCAAGCCTGTGATTTCCAGAGGGATCGAGCTTCTCGAGGAGCTCGACAGCCCGCACCCGGACCGCCCAGTCCGGATCCGTCAGGCCGAGGCGGACCGAGTCGAGTGCGTCGGTGCCGTATTCGGCCATGGCGGCCAGCGCCGCAGCGCGTGCGCCGTACGCCGCATCCCCTTCCCCCGCCTTCAGCGCCTCCCTGAGCGCGCCGAGGCCGTCTGCCGGCTTCAGCTGCGCCACGAGCGACGCGGCGGTCTCGCGAATCACGAAGTCGTCCTGCCGAAGCTGGGCAAAGAGCACCTGATCCACTCCCGGCGCCTTCAGCCGGACCAGCGCGCGCAACACGGCGGGGATCACTCGCCGGTCCTCGTCTTTCAGCAGCGTTGCGAGGCGTTCGAGCGCAACGCTCTGATCGAGCAGCCCCAGCGATTCGGCAAGGGCCACGCGCCCGAGCCAGTGCCGATCGGTCTCGAGCCCGGAGAGGATCAGAGTGAAGTGTTCCGGGTTGATGGCTGCCGCCGCCCGGATGGCCGCCGCCCGCATCGCCGGCCACTCGTCGGTGATCAGATCCAGGATGACCGGCAGTTCGTCTTCCGCCGACATGGCCGCGAGGGCGGTCACCGCCTCGAGCCGCAGATTGGGTTCGAGCTTGGCGTTCCCCGCCAGTGCCGCCAGCCGCTCCCCGGCGGACCGTACACCGAGTTGACCGAGCGCACGAATCGCTGAAGCGACGACCTCGCGCGGATTGCCTGTCGGATCGATCAGCGGGATGAGCAGCTCCCCGGCCGCAGGATCCTTCGCTGCGCCGAGTCCACGTGCCGCGAACGCAGGGGTGTAGCGCCCCTTCACGGCGAGCAGCCCTCTCAGTGCGGGGGCCGCTCGTGGATCGCCGATTCGCTGCAGGGCATAGGCAACCGGCCACCATTCAGAAGCGGCCTTTCCGGAGGGGTCCAGGACCGCAGCGGCCAGGGCGTCATAGGCAGTGAGCCGGACGAGGGCAAAGATGGCAAGCTTGAACGCGTCCGCCTCGGGAGCGGCAGGCCAGCGCTCGTCATCCGGCGTCATCTCCATCACGGCAGGCGATCTGGCGTATTCCGCGGCCATTCTGCCCACGGCATCAGCGGCCTCCTTTGCCCCGATGAGCCCGAGGCCTTCGGCCGCGCGCCCGCGGACGCGCGGATCGGGATCGCCGAGCAGCGGGAGGAGTGCAGAAGCGGCTGACGGATCGCCGATCAGACCGAGGGCGAACGCGGCCGCCTGACGCACCTCCCCGTCACCGTCGGCAAGCAGCGGCGTCAGGAGCGGAATGCCCTCGGCCAGCCCCACGCGCCCGATCGCGACGGCGGCCCGGCACCGGACACGAGGCTCCGCATCCCCGGCGAGCCTGGCCAGGTCCGCGCTCGGTGCAGGAGGAGCCGGTGGCGCCGCCGGCCGGCGCCCGGCCTGCGGCACGTCCGCTGGCGCAGGCGGCTCCGGGACCCGGAGGATCCGCTGATCCTCGAGCTGGAGAATCCAGGCCAGCTTTCGCTCGTATGGAACTGCTGCTGTCGCGGCAGACCGGGCAGAGGGAACGGTAGCGCACGCCCCCAGCAGGGCAGCCGTCGCGGCAATGAGAGCCTGGCGCCAGAGCTGGCCGTAGCGGCGGGGGCTGCCGATGCGCCGGACTTCCGGGGAGCTGGCGCCGCGCAGCTTCACCCTCTCCCGACCTGATGGACTCACCCCTCCCGAGCAGGCGCTCGGCTGTTGGAAGACGCGCATGCGCTTCATGCTATCGCAAAGCACCGGCCCCCTCGGCTCCTGAGAGTTCGATGCTGCAGCGGGTCTACTGGGTCCGGGGCACGTAGTACCTCGTGCCCTTCCCCATCGAACGCACCTGCCGCTCGAGGTCGGCAACCGTCTCGTCGCTCCACGACAGGTCGACCTGTGAGGTCTCGATGGTCAGGAGCGGGGTGGCAGTGTAGTGGAAGAAGTAATGGTTGTAAGCCTCGTTCAGCTCCCGGACGTATTGCCCCCCTGGAAGGGGCAGCGTGCTCTCTCCCCTCGCCCGCTCCCGCAGGCGGCGCAGCAGGAGGTCGACCGGCGCCTGCAGGTACACGACGAGGTCCGGCGACGGGAGATCCGGCGCGAGCAATTCATAGAGCTTCTGGTAGATGAACAGCTCGTCGTCGTCCAGATTCAGGTACGCGTAGATCTTGTCGCGGTCGAACAGGTAGTTCGACACCAGCAGCTGGCTGAACAGATCGGATTGCCGGAGCGCACCCTGCTGCCGGTTGCGGGCGAGGGTGAAGAACAGCTGGGCCTGAAACGCGGCGCCGGCCCGACCCTCGTAGAACCCGGCAAGGAACGGGTTGTCCCCTTCGTCGAGAACGACCGTCGCATCCAGCCGCGCCCCCAGACGTTCAGCGAGCGCCGTCTTGCCGACGCCCGGCGGGCCCTCGATCGCGATATGCCTGAACAACAAGCGCCTGAAGTATAGCTGATGGGTTATCCTCACCCCGATGTCGTGGTTCAAGAAAATCAGGAAACCGATCGAGTCGGCACAGAAGGAAAGCCGAGTCCCCGAGGGGCTGTGGGTGAAGTGCCCTTCCTGCTCGCAGATTCTGTACAACAAGGATCTGACCGCCAGCCTGAGCGTCTGCACCAAGTGCAGCCACCATTTCCGGCTGAGCGCGAACGAACGCCTCCGGACGCTCTTCGACGGCGAGTGGGAGGAGCACGACAGCAGTCTGCAGTCGCTCGACCCGCTCCAGTTCACTGACACGAAGCCCTACGCGCAGCGTCTGGCCTCCACGATGGCCGCAACGGGTGTGAGCGATGCCGTGATCACCGCGACCGGCCGGATCAATGGACGCGAGGTGGTCGTCGCGGCGATGGAGTACGCCTTCATCGGCGGAAGCATGGGTGTCGTGGTAGGCGAGAAGATCACCCGCGCCATTGAGCGGGCGCTCGATCGGAGTCTCCCCGTGATCATCGTGTCCTGCTCGGGCGGCGCACGGATGATGGAGGGCACGCTGTCGCTCATGCAGATGGCGAAGATCAGCGCGGCACTTGCCCGGCTCGATCGCGCGCGGCTGCCGTACATCTCGGTCCTCACCGATCCCACGACGGGCGGCGTGACCGCGAGCTTCGCCATGCTGGGGGACGTGAACATCGCGGAGCCGAAAGCGCTCATCGGCTTCGCAGGGCCTCGGGTGATCGAGCAGACCATCCGACAGCAGCTGCCCGAGGGCTTCCAGCGAAGCGAGTTCCTGCTCGAACATGGCATGCTCGACATGGTGGTGGAGCGCCGCGATCTGAAGGACGTCATCACGCGCGTGCTGCGGTTCGGAAGCCGCACCGACGAGCGCCCCTCCGTGCCTGCGGAGGCAGCTGCCGCGGCACCAGTGACGACGAGCTGACCACGGACGCCCTGACCTACTTGTTGAGCCTCGAGCGGCTCGGCATGAAATTCGGCCTCGGCACCATGAGGAGGCTCTGTGATGCCCTCGGCCATCCGGAGCGCCAGTTCCGCTCCATCCTCGTTGCGGGCACGAACGGCAAGGGCTCGGTCACCGCCATGGTTCATCAGGGGTTGGCTGCCGCCGGGCACAGGGCCGGCCGCTATACCTCGCCTCATCTGGAGCGGCTCGAGGAGCGCTTCGTCGTCGGCAACCGTGAGGCCAGCAGGGACGATTTGAACGAGGCCGCAGCGGTGATCCGGACCACCGTGGAGTCGCTCGAGGCTGCGGGAGACCTCGAGACGTCACCGACATTTTTCGAATGCGCTACCGCTATGGCATTTGAACTGTTCCGGAAAGCGGAGATGGAGATCGCGGTCCTCGAAGTAGGCCTGGGGGGACGCCTGGACGCGACCAACGTGGTGGAGCCGGTCGCCGTGGCCATCACCTCGATCGATTACGACCACCAGGCGCAGCTCGGCAGCACCCTCGAGGCGATCGCGTACGAGAAGGCCGGGGTGATCAGGCCGGGAATCCCGGTCGTGTGCGGTCCGCTGCCTCCGGGCGCAGACAACGTGATCGTCCAGACGTGCCGTGAGCAAGGGGCACGTCTCCTTCGCGCCTCGTCCTGGACGGGGCTGGAGGACCTTCCGGGCGCCGCCGCACCGGCGCTGCGCGGAGCGCACCAGCGGGAGAACGCCCGCGTGGCCGGATGCCTGCTCCAGGAGCTTGATGCGCTCGGCGTGCAGGTGGACGAGGCGTCGCGACGTTCAGGGATCCTTGACGTCGAGTGGCCCGGCCGGCTCGAGACGCTCAGATGGCGTGGTGCCGAGGTCCTGCTCGACGCGGCGCACAACCCTGCGGGGGCGTGCGCCCTCGCCGAATATCTGCGTGAGACCGGCTGGACGCCGGCCACCCTGGTGTTTGGCGCCCTCGAGGACAAGGACGTGCGCTCCATGCTGGCCGAGCTCGCGCCGGCGTGCGGCGCCATTGTCTGCACGACACCCGCGAGCCCCCGTGCGCTCGGGGCCGAGGTGCTCGCGACTCTCGCGAAGGGCGTGGCCGGGGCGGAATGGACGGTGTCCGCCATCCCGGAACCTGAACGTGCGCTCGAGTTCGCGGTCGGTGCGTCGGGCCAGGTGGTGGCAGCCGGGTCTATCTTCTTGATAGGCCGGCTGCGTGGTATTCTGCGGGCACGGTAGCCACGCCGCCCGCGCCCGCGCTTCAAACCTGCATGTTCCGTCTTGTCTCCTTTCTGGCGCTCTGTCTGTTCCTGCCCGGACTTGCCGCGCCGGCC
>JACCXG010000204.1 GCA_013697225.1 Acidobacteriota bacterium | reverse complement strand
GGTCAAGTGCCACGTTTACCTCGCGTCCATGGACGACTACACGGGGATGAACAAGGTGTACGGCAGCGTCTTCGGTGACCGGGTCCCGGCAAGAACAACGGTCGAGGCGCAGAGGCTGCCCGACGGCTCGGGCGTTCAGATCGGCTGCGTCGGGTTTCGTGATCTGGCGCGAACAGGCGTCGTGCAGCCGCCCAGGGGATCCCTCCCGGCGCCGCTCGGTCCATACTCTGCCGGCGTCTGGGCGGGGGACACGCTCTATCTCTCGGGGATGGGCGGTCAGTTTCCGGAGGACCGCCGGCTGCCGGAGCCCCTCGACCAGCAGGTCGCACAGACGCTCGTCAATGTCGGCACGACCTTGAAAGCCGCAGGGCTCGGGTTCGCCGACCTCGTGAGCAGCACCGTCTACGTCACTCTGCCGGGGGAGGCCAAGGCGCTTGCCCCCGCGTACGCCCCACCTTTCGGCGCCCAGCCCCTGCCTCCCCAGGCACTGGTCTTTCTTCCACGTCTGCCGGGCGCGATCAAGACGGAGATGACGTTCATCGCCGCACGTCCATCCGAGGCACGCCGGGCCATCAACACTGACGGGCAGGGCACCGGCGCCGCGCGGGGGCTGCTGGCCGGGAGGACGCTATATACCCGCGCTGAGATGGCCTCCGAGGCCGGCGGTCCGTTCGAAGAGCAGTTCAGGGACGTGCTGCGCCGGCTGGGCACTACTCTCGAAGACGCCGGGCTCACCTGGACGCACGTCGCGCACGTGCAGGTGTATCTCGCCGACCTTGCGGACCTGCCGAGCCTGGACAAGCTGTTTCGGGAACGGTTCCCCAGCGCCCCGCCGGCGCGCACGGTCGTGGAGGTCCTCCCTGGCGCGCCCGGCCGCGTGCACGCATCGCTCGTCGCCGTACGCTAGTCCCGGGATCGGACCGGGCTGGAAGCGCTCTCTCGCGGTGCGTCCGATCGTCACGGTAACCTCCGTAACGATTACGTCGTTTGCCGTAATAGGCGCATCGATTCGCCTCAGCGGCAGTTCCGGATCCGCGATGGCCCGAATGGACGAATCACTTCTCCAGTTCCAGCAGTTCCGTGGCGCTCCAGGGCCGATCCCGGGACGAGTACTCCTGGCGGAGCTTCGAGATGAACTCGGGGGAGACCGGGTCAGCGCGGTGCCCCCACGCGCGGCGGACGTACGTGAGAACAGCGGCAATCTGCTCGTCGACCATGAAGCCGAACGCAGGCATTTCGAGATTGTAGGTCTTCCCGAGGACTTCGACGGGGCCGCTGAGGCCGTGCAGGAGAATGCGGGCTGAAAGACCTGCAGGTCCGGTGACCCAATCGACGCCAACCAGAGGCGGAGCGACCCCTTCGAGTCCGCCGCCATCCCCCTGGTGGCAGGCGGCGCAGGTCATGTTGTAGATCGTACGACCTTGACCGAAGAGCCTGTCCTCCTCTACGGAGAGCGGCCGTGGGGGCGTCGCGCCGGCCTTACCCGGCCAGAAAAGGGATCGCTCGAGGGCGGCGGCGGCGGTGCGCAGGGAAGCGGGTGCCTCCTCGCGCATGAGCGCCAGCAAGGTCCGGGGGGCCGCAGGAAGTTCCAGGTGGCCGATCCGGGCACCCGTGATTCCCTGAGACGCGGCTTCGACAAGGAGCTGGCGACCTGGGACGGCTGTCCATCCAGCAGGGCGAGAAGCTCCAGGATCCTGGACGTATTCTGTTCGGCGATGATGGAAGAGGCCAGGCCTTGAAGAAGCCGGTTCGCGGCGGCGTGCCTCTTCGCCATCCAGCCCGCGTCGGAGAGCAGACGGGTCAGCACCTCCAGTTCGCGCCCGTGCAGACCGCTGAGGGCGGCATCCGCAAGGTACGCATCCCCGGGATACGCCTGCACCAGGTCGGCGAGCAGCCTGTCTTCCCGGGGTGATCGGATGTTTCCCGCGGAGAAGGCAACTTGCACCCGGACGAAAACGGAGGGATCCCCGCGCAGGCTCGTGATACGGCCGGCTGCGTCCCGGTGCTGTTCAGTGTGCAGCCAGCGCTCATGAAGGCGGACGGCCGCAGCGCGGACATGATGGTGTTCATCGGACAAAGCAGCTTCCAGCGTTTCCAGATCGGTCTCGTTGAGGCCATCGAGCGTCCAGAGCGCATGGAGCCGCGCGCGTGGATCGCTTCCGGAGGTGGCCAGACGCCGCAACTCACCGGCGACGGATCGCTCGTTCCGCTGGACCAGGAGGCGCTGCGCAGTCTGACGCCACCAGCCGTTCGGATGCGAGAGGTGCTTCACCCACTGAGCGGGTGTTTCGTCGAAAAACCGAGGACGCGAGCGCTCCGCGGGCACCGCCGCGCCTTCCGGGACGATCCGGTAGATGCGGCCCAGCCCGAGAGGCTGGTCCAACCCGCGTTCCAGGATCTGCCTCCGCAGGTAGGTGGTGAGGGAAATGCGATGCTGCAGGATGCCTCGGTAGAGATCGACAACGTAGAGGGCGCCGTCGGGGCCGGTGGCGAGATCGACGGGCCGGAAGCGCTCATCGGTCGACGCCAGGAACTCACGCCCCTCGTAAGCGAGAGACGCCCGGACGGAGCCGTCGGCATGTTCGGACACGTAGTTTCGTTTGACCAGGTGCGCGGCAGGCTCGGCGACGAAGGCGTTGCCGTAGTAATCGTCGGGAAACAGGTGCCCGCGGTAGATGGTGGGGGCGCAGGCGGCCGTGAATGCGCTCAGCGTCCCGTCGTCGCGCAGAATACCGGGCTGGTAGCCGCGGTTGACGCCGGGCGTAACGCGAATGGGCCACACCCGCTGATCTTCCGCGACCAGGACGTTGACGCCACGGGGATTGGAGAAGTGGGGGTTCCGCTCGAAGTAGTCGGCGTTGATGTGATCGCCGCGAAGCTGGGAGCTGTTCGTGTTGTAGAACACGCGGCCCCAGTCGTCCTGGCTGATGCCCCACTGCCCGCGGAAGCGAGAGGGAGCACGCACGAATCCGTTCCCGTCGTAGCGGAACTTCGCGACGTACTCGCCAACGCGAATCCAGTTATCCAGCGACCACATCAACTTGCTCGGCGCGCGCTCGGCATTGGCGACTTCGGGGCGCTCGGGTATGACCGCGACGCCGTAATCGTCGGCAACGAGCAACCGCTCATCAGCGCGGCCGTCACCATTGGTATCGCGGTGGAACCACAGG
>JACCXG010000171.1 GCA_013697225.1 Acidobacteriota bacterium | reverse complement strand
GCGTTGGGAGCGGCCCCACGCGCTGTGATCGCGGCGCACCACGTGGGAAACTGCGGGGCACGGAGCAGGCGGAGCGCACGGAGCAGGGCACATCACGGAGACGCGGAGTCACGGAGACGAACCCACGTCATGGCCTCCGTGTCTTCGTGCCTTCGTGGCGTGCTCTTCTCCGTGACCTCCGCCCCCTCGTTCATCACTGTCCTGTCTACGTGACAGTTTCTTGAGAGTTGGAAGCTGATCCTCCCTACTCTTCCCGCCCCCGAGGCGCCACGCGGTAGTACCGTTCCCCTCCACGTTCGGCAACCGTCACCCTCTTCATCCCTGCCATTCGGTCGAGGGACTCATCCAGAGCTCTTCGAGTGAGTGCGGTGCGCTCCTCCAGAGCGGCAGCCGGCAGCTCACCGTGGTCCCGCAGCATCAGGTAGATCAGCACGTCGCGATCGTTCAGGCCTGCCTGCGCCAGCTCCGTCACCCCGTCACGCAGGCGCGGGGTGCCCGAGATGACGCCGCTGTACTGCGTCAGCCGCTCACCGACCACGATCCCCGTTCTGGTGACCTCGTACGCGCGAAGATCGGGGCTGTGCCGGCGTGCGCGCGACTTGACCACCGTCATGAACGATCGCAGCTGCCCTTCAATCTCGAAGTAGCGCTGCAGCACGATGTCGTGAGTGAGGAACGAGATGGTGTGCGGCGAGAAGCGCATCTCGTTGTAGGGCTCGAGCACTTCGACAGTCATCAGGATGGTGATCCCTGAGCCCGTCAGTGCGCCAAGCAGCCGGTAGAGAGACTCGAGGAAGTCTTCCTTGAAGGCTGGCGCCAGCGCCGCCTCGAGGCCGGAGACCGAGTCGAGCACCACACGTCTGGCGCCGACCCTGTCCACGGCCGCCTGGATCGCATACAACGTTTCGTCCATCGATAGATCGAGCGGCCGAATGTGGACGATCTCGAGCAGCCCCTTGCGGATCATGTTGTCCAGGTCGAATCCGAAGGCCTTCGCCTGGTCCAGATATTTCGGGGTGGTCTCCTCGAAGATGACGGCAACCGCCGGCTCTCCGGCCTCGAGCCCCTCGTTCAGGAACTGCACGGCAAGCGTGGTCTTGCCGGATCCAACGGGCCCCGCGATCAGCACGGCATTCCCGCGAAGCGTGCCGCCGCCGAGCATTTCGTCGAGCCCGCTGACGCCCGTCGAGATCAGCTCGCGCGAGACCTCCCCCGGCGCCTCTTCGATCGGCTTGTTCATCCAGGGGAACGCCTTCAGGCCCTCGTCAGAGATCCGGACCGTGTGCAGGCCCGGCTGCGGGGCATTGCCGCGCATTTTGAGGACCTGGACCTGGCGCACCATCGAGTTCCTTTCCACGCGCTGGGTCAGCGCGATGAGCCCGTCGGCCATCGTGAAGACTGAATCCTCGCGCATTTCGGTTGGCGGATATTCCCCAAGAAGGAGGAACGTGGTGGCCTGCCATGACGTGAGCTTCACCGCAAGCCGCTGCACGAAATCCGGCAGCTCCATCGTCGCCCGTCCCGCGTCGCCCGTCGCCCGCACGAGCGTCCGGAACGAGTCGATGATGACGATGCGGGGAGAGAGGTCGTCGACCTTTGCGACCATCGCGTCCAGCACCTGGCCGAGATCCTTCGTGAGCGCCTCGTCGCTGAGGTTGACGAAGTGGATGACGCTGTTCACCTTCTGCAAATCGAAGAAGCTGAACTGCTGCTGGTATCGCAGCATTTTGATCGTCGGCTCGCCGAGCACGGTGAAGTACACGGCCTGGCGCTCCGCCGAGGCGTTCGCGAACATGAACTGGTGCGCGAGCGTAGTCTTCCCGGAGCCCGGCTCCCCAATCACCAGGTTGAAGGAGTACTCGGGCCATCCGCCGCCAAGAATAGCGTCCAGTTCCATGATGCCGGACGGCAGAAGGTTGAGCGCAACTTTGCGAGGCTCACTCATAAGTCACCGTTGTGTCACTCTGATCGTCGGCCGACGCCGCCACACCCCAGGCCTGCTCCACGAGGGGGAGCGTCATGTCGAGGCCGATGAAGGCGGTCAGCAGCCCGAAGGTGTGCGCGAGGACGGCCGTCAGTCCGTCCCCGATCTGCTCAGGCGGAAGCTCAGGGTGCAGCGCCGCCAGCCCCTCGGAGGCGCAGCGCTGCGTCGTCTTTGGCACGACCCCGGCCAGCCAGGGAAACTCGGACGTGGCGAGGTGAAGTCCCCGCGCGAACAGCGCGTCGGTCGCGGTGGCCCCGAACAGCGGATACAGCTGCGCGCGCATTCGATCGCACAGCGTGTCGAAGGCTTCGGCGAGCTGCGCCCGGTCTGGCGAGGCTGGGCCGGTCACGCCCACGAGAACCCGCCTGACGTAGCGGCGGTGCTGGGCTGCGCGGGATGGCATATGTGGGATCAGGTGCGATGCTCGGCCCCTTCAGTGCGGGAGCACGCGCAGCACCGGAACATAACACACGAAGGAAAGAGCCGGGTCGCGGAGAGGCGGACCCGGGGCGCACCGGAGGAACGGGTCCCTCCGGTGCGCATCGGTTCAGGTGATCGTAACCGGCACACCTGCTGACGCCGCAAACGATGGCAGCGCCGGGGCCGGAGCCTGGGTCATCGGCTGCCGGCCGGTTCCCGCCATCAGGAACCAGACGATGAGCACGACGGCAACGATGGCGAGGA
>JACCXG010000151.1 GCA_013697225.1 Acidobacteriota bacterium | reverse complement strand
TCCCGGGCTGCCGGCCACCTCCGCCAGGCGCAAGAGGTGACCAGCGGAGCTGTTACTTGTTCAGAGCGAAGTTCGTGATGAACACGTCAGAGTTGTGGCTCGTGCGGATTCCCGTCAGGCCGTCGGTGGACTGAAGCTTGCCTTCGCCGGTCACTTCCGACTTGTTCGCGCTCCAGACCGCGGTGCCGTTGATCACGCACTCCACGCGGTCCCCTTTGACGTTCCAGCCGACCTCCTGCGTCACCTCCGCTTCGGCCTCGGCCTTGCGGACCGCGTCGTGGGGCGCCGGTTTGCCCGACACCTGCACTGTGGACCCGCCGCTGAACATCCGCACGAGGTAGTTGCCGTTTCGATAGGCCACGCAGTAGAGGGCCGAGGGCTTATCGGTGTCGAGGCCGCTGCCGCCGATGAAGACGCCGAACGGGTGCGGGTGGTTGTAGGTCTGCTTGGGCTCACGGAACGTCGCGCGGACCGTGAAGTCCCCCTGCGCCTTGTGCTCGGTGTTCCAGTAAAGCCCTGCCGGTCCGGTTGTGAGGTGGAACCCGCCTCCTTCGGGGGCAAACCTGGAGTCCTTGATCGTGAGCCCCTGTTTGTTCGGGGTATCGACCCTCCCCTGCCACCCCTTGGCGGTAATCCCGCCTCCTGCAACCTTCTTGTCAGGATCCTGCTGTCCCTGCACAACAGCGATCCCCATGGACGACGAGATGAACAGTGCGGCCGCGGCCGCTACCGTTGAAACATGACCCAGACGCATGCTGATCCTCCTTCAGGGGCGGGTTCCGCAGATTGGCGGAACGTCGCATCGACTTGCGCGCGTATTCTACTGCTCCCCGGGGAGGTTCCCTGCCGACGGTGACGAACAGCGCAGGCGTGGGTCAAAGCGAGCCATGCCGGGGGCCCGCAGCTAGTTCCCGCCCCGGGTTGCAAGGAAGGCAATCAGCACGATCGTCAGCAGAATGGCTATCGATACCCACGTCACCTTCGCGACCTTGTTCATCCAGTCTCCTCCGGTCCACTATTATCACCGCTTCGCTTTCCTGCGGATCGTCGAGCCATCCTGCCCTGACGCTGCCGGCTCGCGCCCGGCCAATCGCCTGAGGCGGCCTGCGGCGCCGAGGCCCAGCGACAGCCCGAACAGCCACGCCGCACGGAGCATGGGAAGCGCCGTTGACCGGACCTCCACCCGGCCGCCCCGTATCGCTGCACAAATCGCGTCTGGATCCGGCGCCGCATCGACGAGGCTGTACGTCGTGCCAAGCTGCCCGAGCAGATGGAGATCGGTGTTCCCGACGACCGGCTTCCCGTTCGTGCGCGCCCAGGCGATCGCCCCCTGATTGAAGTCCACCCACCGCGTGTACATCGAGTTCACTTCCAGCGCGTCGATGAGATCCGCATGGCGAGCCGCCCCTGTGCCGATGGCGGACGGGATGGGATAGAACGCGTGGGGCGCGACCACCAGGCCCGTAGGATGCCGGCGCTTGAGCAGGCGAAGCTCCTCGAAGCTGCCCACCTCAGCGCACGCCGCAGGGTAGTTCACGAGCAGCAGGTGGCGCCCTTCGATACTGCGCTCGATCCCCGCCATGAGGACGATGCCGTGTTCCTGAGCGTAGTGCCGGTCCCCAGCCGGGTCGTAGTAGCGATCGTGCAGCGTGATGGCGAGCGCGCCGTACCCCAGCGTGCCCGCGCGCTCGATCAGCTCGCGGGTGCTGTGGCGGATGTAGTCGGCAGGATCCAGGTCCGTATGAGCGTGAAGTTCGACTTTGAGCACGGCGGGCCTGGCTATTGTCCCATTGATGGAGAGGACAATGGGGAAAGGGAGAAGGGAGAAGGGAGAAGGAAAGATTCGCATATACTCACCCGCTGGCATGTCGAACCTTCCGGTCGCTCGGCTGCGTGAACCACGGACCCCCTGAACCGGACGAGACGGCTGGTGGCGCGCGGGGCGGGACCTCACCGCCTTCTTCGCTGGCGACCGGCATCAGATCTTCGGGGACATGGCGCGTGCGCTGAACCGGCAGGTGGCCGGGCGCGAAGCGCGGATTCGTCCGCGTGACAGGCGTCCGCTCCCTGTCCGCCTCCAGATTTGCCGCGAGCCGGGGATAGGCGGGCCCTTCCGCCGCCTGCGGTGGTACGTCGGGCCCATCACCGGCTGTTTGGGCTGACGCGGGAGACCCGATGGCTCGCCGCCCTCCTGCCAGG
>JACCXG010000135.1 GCA_013697225.1 Acidobacteriota bacterium | reverse complement strand
GCGGTGTACTACACCCGCCCCATTGCGCTCCGAAACCCGATCGTCTTCTACGAAGGTCACCTGCCGGCGTTCAGTGTCATCTCGTTTCTCAAGCGCGGGCTGGGACAGCCCGGGGTGGACGAGCGGCTCGAGTCGCTGTTTGCGCGAGGCATCGATCCCGACAGCGTCGATGCCGCTCTGCCCCGCAGCGGTGCCGACACGCGCTGGCCCGCACGTTCGGAGGTCCTCGAGTACGGACGGGCGGCTGACGCCGCCGTGATGAAGGGGCTGGAGGATCCCGCCTTCGATCCCTTCGGCACCGACCCGGTCGCCGCGGCACACCGCGAGGCGGCGTTCACGGCGCTCGAACACGAGGCCATGCACCAGGAAACGCTCCTCTATATGTGGCGGCGCCTTCCCTACGAGCACAAGCGCAAGCCGGCGAACGTCCGGTACGACACGGCCGCACCACCGCCTCGGCACGCCGTCGTCATCATACCGGCCGGAGAGGTGACGCTGGGTGCCAGCCGCGACCGCCTCGCGTTCGGGTGGGACAACGAGTTCGAGGAGGTGACCACCGAGGTCGGGCCCTTCGACATCGACGTGCACAGCGTCACGAACGCAGACTTCCTCGCGTTCCTGGCCGACGACGGGTATGAGCGGCGGGAACTGTGGGGCGAGGCGGACTGGGAGTGGCGGGTCGCTGAAGACGTGAGACATCCGGCCTTCTGGGGCATGCGGGACGGGCAGCCGTTCTGGCGGGGAATGTTCGAAGACATCCCGCTCCCGCACGCCTGGCCCGTGTATGTCAGTCAGGCCGAGGCTGCCGCCTACGCCAGGTGGAAGGGACGCCGGCTTCCGACGGAAGCGGAGTACCACCGCGCGGCCTCTGGCGTGCCGGGCGCCGGCAATCCGGAGACTGCGGCAGCAGGGGACTCTGGCAGTTCCGGGCCGTCCGCGGGCCCGCCGTGGCCCGCGAGTGCGCCAGGGACCGTGCCTGATATGACCGCGGGCAATCTCGGATTCGAATGCTGGGAGCCCGTTCCGGCCGGCTCACGCCCTGCAGCGGCCAGCCGGTGGGGTGTTCACGACCTGGTGGGTAACGGCTGGGAGTGGACCTCCAGCATCTTCGCGCCATTCCCGGGCTTCCGGCCCATGGCGTCGTACCCCGAGTACTCCGTCGAGTTCTTCGACGGACGCCACTATGTATTGAAGGGGGGCTCGCCCGGCACCGCGCGTGAGCTGGTTCGGCCGAGCCTCCGCAACTGGTTCCGGCCGAACTATCCGTACGTGTACGCGAAGTTCAGGACCGTTTCGGGAGCACTCTTCTGAACCCATCCACGCTGCTCGACCAGTTTGCCGCCGATGTCGCGCGGGATCTGCAGCGGAACCCGAGGGAGCTGCAGTCGCAGTATCTCTACGATCCGCTCGGCTCCAGCCTGTTCGAGGCGATCTGCCGCCTGCCCTGGTATCGCATCACGCGTGCGGAGGCCCGTCTCCTGACGCAGCACGCCCGTGACATTACGGCGCTCACGCTGAAGCACGGCGCCGCGCAGGCGGAAATCGTGGAGCTCGGCGTGGGCAGCGGCGAGAAGCTGGCCACCCTTGTCGAGGCCCTGCCCCCCGGCACGTCCGCGACGGCGCACCTGATCGACATCTCGGCAGCTGCTCTCGATGCGACCGTTGAAAGGCTGCGTGGCGTACCGCAGCTAACGCTGGCACGCTACCAGGCCACCTATGAGCAGGGGCTCGATGACATCGCTCGTGCGGCCGGTCCGGCAGGGATGAGGCTGATGCTCTTCCTCGGCTCGAATATCGGGAACTTCGCGCCGCCGGGAGCCGTGCGGCTGCTCAGCGCGATGCGGGAGGCCATGCGCCCGGGCGATCTCCTGCTGGTGGGTGCCGATCTGGTCAAGCCGGCGGCAGACCTGATCCTCGCCTACGACGATCCGCTCGGGGTCACCGCGGCGTTCAACAGGAATCTCCTGGTCAGAATCAATCGCGAGCTGGGTGGAAACTTCGATCTCGCAAGATTCTCGCACCGGGCTGTCTGGAACGAGCCGGCCGGACGGGTCGAGATGCACCTTGTGAGTCTGGCCCAGCAGGACGTCGAAATTCCCGCCGCCGAGGTTCACGTCCGCTTCGAGCGTGGCGACACGATCTGGACCGAGAGCTCCTACAAGTACAGCGAGGACGGCATCGCCGGTCTCGGCGCACGCGCGCGCTTCGCTCCCGTGCACCAGTGGATCGACGAGCAGGCGCGGTTCGCGCTGACGCTGTTCACGGCATTGTGAAGGGTCGAAAGTTGCCGATTCCAGTCGCCAGTCGCCAGTTTCCAGTTACCCAGTGGCAGTAGCCGTTCCTGATTCCAGTTCCCAGCTCTGGCGGGTTGCCAGTTGCCTAACTCTGGAAACTGGCCATTGGAAACTGGAAACTGGAAACCGGTAACTGGTAACTGGAACTCGCGACTCTGTCTCAGTAACGCCCCCGTGCGCGTTCGAGCTCCTCGCGTACCTCCGCGACGAGCTGTGGCGGGGAGACGACCCGCGCCAGCGGACCGAAGCCGAGGATCCAGCTGCGAAGCGCGAAGTCATCCGAAACATGCAGCGTCAGCAGGAGCGTGCCGTCCGGGCGATCCTGCACCTCCTGTGAGGCGTGCCAGACACGCTCCCGGACATAGCGGGCGATCCGCGGCTCGAACGCAATTTCGACCCGTTCCGGCGGCCCGTCGTGCACGCCGAGCGAGTGGGCGAACGCCGGCTCTTCACCTTCCTGCGGTTCGAATCGCTCCTCGGTGATGGAGAGCGACTTGATTCGCTCGAGCGCGAAAGTACGCGTCTGGCCGTATTCCGGCACGAAGGCAACGACATACAGCGCCCCTTGTGCGAACACCACCCGGTACGGGTCGATGGTGTATTCCTTCTCCCGGTCGCTCGAGAACGAGTGGTACCGCATCACCGCTTTCCGGTGCTGCAGCGTGGCGTCGAGCAACTGGCCGATCTCCTTGCCGCGCGCGGCGGCAGCGTGGGCGCCGGGCTCCGCCTTGGCCTGCATGACGAGGGGGAGCCGGTCGAGGAAGCTCCGCATCCCGGGGGTGAGTGCGGCGGCCAGGCGCTCGAAGGCGCTGGTGACATCCTTCTGAAAAGGGGTGGCCGCCAGGCACTCGACAAGCGTGCGGCTGAAGTAGAGGGCACTCAGTTCGGCAAACGTGAATCCTGTGGCATCGAGGCGCCTGAACGCGTTCTGCTCGAGCGTCCAGTACTTCTTCCCGTCGTGCGATTCGTCGAACAGCGGAAACCCGGCAGATTGCAGCGCCTCCAGATCCCGCCGGATCGTGCGCGTCGTCACGCCGGTCTTTCTCGCCATGTCGTCGATGGTGAGCCGGCGCGAGGCCTCCAGCTCCCGCAGGATCGTCCACTGCCTGATCACCTCCGCGTTGCGTGGCATGGGACCTCAGGCAGCAGCTGGTTCCGGATGTTCGGAGGGCTGCAGGGTGTAGGCCCTGAAGAAGAGCGCAGGGAGCACGAGGAATCTTACTACTGCCGCCCCCTTTGACCTTCCCTGTCACATCCCTTTCGTAGACTGTTCGTGCAGGCGGGAACTCCGCCGTCACTGAGGAGGGTTGAATGTCTCGGTTCGAGGGAACGCTGGCGCGAAAGCTGGATTTCGGAGACTGGCCGACGACGGTGACGAGCACCGGGGGGCGCGGGAATGCAGGGCTGCGGCTGGCCCCCGCGCCTGGCGGACTGGCCGGGCCTGACAAGTACCGTGTCCTGGAGCATCGCCGCCGCCAGGCGCAGATCAAGGCCAGGCACCTTCTCGGCGCGGCCGAGGGCGGGTGCGAGCAGGAATCCCGATGAGCGCCAGGCCGAACGACCACATCTGCGCGAAGCAGGCGGTCTGCTTCCAGTGTTTCAGAGCAGGCAGCGAGCGTGTTCGCGCCCGCCGCGAGGCGTGGGCCCAGAGAGCATTGCCGTTCCACGAGTCGCCAGGCCCGCTCACGCGCCGGGCCGTTGCGCACCGGGAGCAGATGCTCGCGCACCTGGCGAAGCTGGCGCGGGAGGCCTGACGGCGCTGTCTCCCTCACCGTGCGCCCGACGCTCCTCCACCGGCTCCGGCCACGCTCCCGCCGCCGCCCGACGTGCCTGCTCCTCCGGCCGCGACAAAGGCGGGGAAGCCGGCAGGGCTGCCAGGGTCGATGGCGTGGAACCAGGCGGGGACCGGGAGTCCCTGCCGCTTGAGGTATTTCGACCATGAGGACGCGAGACCGAACGACACCGCAAAGGGCAGGACGGCAGCCGCCGGCATCCCCGGCGATGGTTCTTTTCCCTGGGCAACCGCCGCGAGGTGCTTTCGGTAGGCACGCCACCGCCCGGCCCTCCGGACACCATCGTTCGAGAGCGGGGTTGTCGCTGACGCGAAAATGAATGCAGCCACGGACAGGGCGACCATTGCTGCAGGAATGAGCAGCGTCCAGGCGCCGTGTTCGCGGCCCAGGAAGATGGCCGGCACCGCGGCCAGGCCGGCAGCCACGAGCAGCGCAATCCCCACGCGGGGTGTAGCGCTGGCCAACGGCGTAGCGTCCCGGGTCGAGCAGTCCGGCGCCTGCGAGCTCATCGGTCACCGCCCGTCCGAATCGGCCGAAGCGCATGCTCAAGCGCGATCGGGCCGTCGAGAGCGTCACCGTACGCCCCGGGCTCGCGTCTCCCTTGAAAACCGCATCGAGCACGGTTTGCTCCGAGCCTTTGAGCGGCAGGGTCCCCCTCCCCCGAGTCAGAATGAACTCACGCTGCCGTAGGGCACCACGCCGCTCGTGAATCTCGAGCTCCCCGCGGTCGGCGAGCAGGAAGAGCGTCGCCATGGCATGTTGCAGCGTCGGCTGGCCATTGGAGACCAGCACTCCTGTGAGCACGGCGTCGAGCCCGTCGGGGGGGAACGCCTGATGTGCACTCTCCCGGTGACCCTCTGCGTCAGAGGGGGGCGGATCGTACGTCTGCCTCAACGTGATCAGCAGCACGAGACCGGCACCGGCAAGGGCCGAGGCGGCGATAATCCAGCGGGAGGCGCCTGCAGCCACCTCGGCCTCGTGCTCCTGCCATGCCGGGAGGGACGAGACGATGGTGCCGGGAGGGAAGCGGAGGGATGTTTCGATCCAGCCATTCCGGCGGATACGTCCGGCCTGGACGCGGAGCCGCGTGCCGTCTGAGGATACGCGCGGCGGGTCGGTCCGGCGTGTCTCGACCTCCGGATCGGCAGCGGGCGGCACCGGCATCTCGAAGTCAATCGTGCTCGAGTCGATACGGTAGTCGTGCTGGCCAGGCAGGGCACGCCAGATCAACAGGTCCGCGGCCGCTTCCCGCCGCACGGCGCCCCGTACCCGGTACCGAAAGGCGAACTCACGCGTGACGCCATCGATCGGCGTGAACCGCCAGGTCACGCGCACCCGGTTTCCCCGGTTCCGGACCTGCACGGTACCCGGCTCTGTGCCGAATGGCAGGGTGGTGCCCTGCATACGCGCCTCGAGCACCTCGATGCCATCCGTGCGGCGCAGCGGGATTTCGCGGAAGACCTCTTTGAACGTCCCTCTCTCGAAGCGGAACACCACCGTTTCGGTCACGTCCAGCGCGCCGTCCGGGAGCAGCCGAACCACGGAGTCGTATCGCTCCGCGGAATAGGTCTTTGCGAAAACGGGAGCGGACGTGAACAGGCAGGCGATGAGAACAGCCGGCAGCAGAACTGACGAGCGCGACGGCACCGTGCTCATGCGGCCGATCATATACTCGGCTGCGCGGTGGGGACGCCGGGGGCAGGTGAAGGGGTGAGAGGTAGACGGTGGCAGGAAGTGGATTGAGATATGCGGCGGCGGCCGCGCTGATTCTGGGGGCGGCAAGCACCGCCGGTGATCTGCTGTGGGCGGGCCTCAGCCTGCGGCATCGTATGGGATACGGACTCGCTCACGGCGCGATCATCTGCCTGTTCATCGGAGCGCTCGTCGGGTGGCGCGCGGGGCGGCCAGGGGCGGGTGCCGCCGCGGGTCCGGCAGTCGGGGTGCTGGCGGCCGGCCTCTTCTACATCCTGGCCCCACGGCTCGGCTACTACGCGATGTTCCCCGCATGGATGTTCTTCTGGATCTGTTTTGCGCTGCTTCAGGAGTGGCTGCGCCCCTCCGGCGGGTGGGTATCGGCTATCCTCCGGGGGTTGACTGCCGCGGTCGTATCCGGCATCGCCTTCTATCTCATCTCCGGGATCTGGACGCGTCCGCCACGCGGCGGCCCGAACTACCTGTACAACTTCGCCGCCTGGTCGTTCGCGTTCCTCCCGGGGTTCGCCGCCCTGTTCCTGGAGCCCTTCCGCGGGTCCAGCCGTC
>JACCXG010000308.1 GCA_013697225.1 Acidobacteriota bacterium | reverse complement strand
AACACCTCGATGGTGTCCTTCTGGGCCTGCAACACGGCCGGAAGCCGCCGGTAGGCGTGGGGGCTCTCGTCGAGGCCCCCGCCACGCAGAATCACACCCTTCTCCTCAATCCAGGCCCGCATCATGGCCGGGGACACCACACCCGGCTTCAGCACTTTACCCGTGCGCCAGTTCCGCTTGCCTGCGGCTTGCGTACGCGACATGACCCGTCCGGCACCGTGGACCGTGGAGAACAACGCCGCGCGCTGCAGCGCCGCGGTCCCGGGCGCCGGCGCCTCCGTGCCGCGCACGATCACGGCATCGTCTCCCATGGAGCCGCCAATGAAGCCCTTCTGCCCGGGGAATGCCGGCGTGGCCCCCTTTCTCACCACGACGAGCTCTTCTCCCTCGTGCACTTCACGCCAGGCGAAATTGTGATGGTTGTGCACGAGCTCGACTTCCTCCGCATCCAGGATCGAGACGACCTTCCGGGCCACCCATTCCCGTCCTGCATACGCGTACTCGCCAGCGAGCGACATGAGGGTCCAGTAGTCCTGCCCGAGCGGGTTGTGGAGCGGCAGCAGCGCTTCGCGTTCGGGCACACGCCTGCCCCACTTCTCGTTCTGCGCGAGCGCCAGGAACCCTGACGCCACCGTGTGGCCCAACCCGCGGCTCCCGAAATGGACGCCTACCCAGATCGCGCCGGTCTCGTCGGCAAACACATCGACGTAATGGTTGCCGCTGCCGACCGTGCCGAGCTGCGCACGCGCTTTCGTGCGCAACCCTTCACGGGCATGCCTGGGTACCGCGTCCCAGCCCTCGCTCCTGAACAACGGGTGGTCCACCGGCGCATCATCTGCCCTGTTCTTCCGGCCGATGCCGAAGGAAACGACGTCCTGGATTTCATCGGCGAGCGCCGGCAGACGAGCCAGGAGCCCGGGGGTTCCGTCTATGGTGAGGTTCGTGCGGATCGCTGCATTTCCGCAGGCGATATCGAAACCAACGCCCACGACCGAGACCTGTTCGCGGTAAGCTGCAACCCCGCCGATCGGCATGACGTAGCCCTGGTGGCCGTCGGCCATGAGCGCCGCGCGCTCGGCCCGGCTCGCCACGTCGCTCATCTGGGCGAGCGTCCCGGGCTCGTGCTCACCGAAGATGTGAAATCCTGAAACGCTCATCCTGTCCCCCTGTCCAGATTCGTGCCCGGTTGGAAGGGAGGGGGGCTGTTGGAGGCTATCATCGGACTATGTTCGTTCGACAGTACCTGCTCGACGTCACATCCTCCTCACCGTGACGTACAGCGGCCCGACACCCAGCAGAATGGTCAGCAGCAGGGTGCCGAATCCGCGGCGGTTCACTACTTCGTAGTAGACCTGCTCACCAGGCGCGAGCACGAAATCGACCGTCTTCCACACGAGCGTGTTGTGGACGCGGATACGGTGGGGGCCCGGTTCGAGCTCACAGGTCACGGAATCACCCCAGAGGAGCGTCCCTGCGTGGATGCCGTCGATCGACGCCACTACCTGGCGCGTCTGGTAGTCTTCCTCCGATGTGCGCGTGATGGTCACCGTGGCGGGGAATGGGTAGAGGGGGTCAAAGAGAGCGTCCACCCCTCCGAGCTGCAGGAGCATGTCGTCCGCAGGCAGGCGCATGTCCAGAGAGTACATTCCAGCTCCTCCCTCGACAACCGACTTACCTTCCGGGACCGGTCCCTGCTGAGCCGCTTGCTGCAGGAGACCCACGCCGCTACACTTGACCTTTCCTTTCTGTATGGTTCCGGAGGTGGCGGGCGTCCGTCGTGCGCCTGCCGGCGAGGTTCAGGTCATGACCGGAGAGCCCACGCGGCCTCTCGTGCTCGTGGTGGAGGACGATCGCGACACGCGCGAGATGTACGCGATGTTCCTCGATTTCTCGGGCGTCGCGGTGCTGACGGCGGCGAGCGCCGACACGGCGCACGCGATGGCGGTCGAGCACCAGCCGAACATCGTCGTGACCGACATGATGCTGGAGGGGAGCGGAACCGGCGCTGACCTGTGCCTCCGGCTGCAAGCCGACGAGCGGACCGCGCACATTCCGGCACTGCTGGTGACGGGATTCAGCCAGCATCAGGCCGGTCCTCTGCAGGAATGGGCCTGTGCCGAAGTGCGGACGAAGCCGTATCTTCCAGATGCCATGGTCCAGGACATCAAGGAAATCCTCGCCCGTCCTGCCGATCGGCGCGCCGGCTGAGGCCGAGCGCACCAGCACAGCGTTCCCGCTGATCCATAATCTCTCCACGCGGCCGCCTCGCGCAGCGACGGGGCCGCCGGAGGGGCATGGGCATGAGACGGCTGACTTGGACGGCGGGAGCAATCGTCCTGGTCACCGCAGCGGCGGTGGCACAACAGGGCGCCCCTGCAGGGCCGCCGCAGGGTGGGGGTCAAGGCCGGGGTGGGCCGCAGGGACGCGGAGGCGGGCCCCAGGAGCAGGTGCAGATCAAACCGGGCGAGGAATGTCCTCCGGGCATGACCGAGTTCCGGACCGGACGGTGTGCCAGGCCCGCGGTGCCGCCGCCCAGCATCGTCGACTACCGGCCCCGCTCCACGGTCGTCGCGCCCGACCATCTCGTCCCCCGCGCGAAGTTTCCCGTTGTCGACATCCACAGTCATCTGGCGATTACGCCTGCCAACATCGAACAGACCATCAAGGAGATGGACGCGCTCAATCTCCGGGTGCTCGTGAATCTGACCGCCCGCAGCGGAGAGAACCTGCAGCGCGCGGTTCAGACGATCCGCAACAGCCCCTATCAGGATCGCTTCCGGGTGTTTGCGAACGTCAACTGGAACGGCGCCGGCGGCCCCGGATGGCAGGAGAAAGAGGTCGCCGCGCTGGAGGGGGCTTTCAAGGACGGCGCCATCGGCCTCAAGGTCGCCAAGAATCTAGGCCTCAGCGCCCGTAAGGCTGACGGATCCCGGCTGAAGGTGGACGACCCCGATCTCGATCCCATCTGGCAGGCGGCGGCGAGGCACAACGTGCCGGTCCTCATCCACGTCGCGGACCCGGCGCAGTTCTTTGCGCCTGTCGATTACACCAACGAACGCTGGCTCGAACTGGCCATTTTTCCGGGACGCGAGTACCCGTCGGCCACCAATCCCGGGTTCGAGGAGCTCATGGGCGAACGGGATCGCATGTTCGCGCGCAACCCCAACACGCGGTTCATCAACGCGCATTTCGGCTGGCACGGCAACGACCTCGAACGCGCCGCGAAGCACCTCGAGACCTTTCCGAACGTCGTGTTCGAAGTCGGCGCCGTGCTGTACGAGTTCGGCCGCCAGCCCAGGGCCGCCCGCGAGTTCTTCATCAAGTACCAGGACAGGGTGCTGTTCGGGAAGGATGCCTACGAGCCGAGCGAGTTCCCTTACTTCTTCCGCGTCTTCGAGACCACCGACGAGTATTTCGACTACTACAGGGACTAGCACGCGTTCTGGAAGCTCTACGGAATGGGACTGCCAGATGAGGTTCTCAGAAAGCTCTACTACGCCAACGCGTTGAG
Source organism: Acidobacteriota bacterium (assembly GCA_013697225.1). Lineage (GTDB taxonomy): Bacteria > Acidobacteriota > Vicinamibacteria > Vicinamibacterales > 2-12-FULL-66-21 > JACCXG01. The sequence continues at coordinate 1,301 of JACCXG010000308.1, read as the reverse complement.
AGTGACGCCGGGGCTCCCGCAGTCGGGCTGGTGAGGCGATTCCGCAACAGCACAGCAGCAGGTACAATTCGACATGCATCGCTCGTCACCCACCGGTTCGATTCTTTCCCTCGTCCTGCTCCTTCTGCTGCCCGGCCTCGCCTTCGCCCAGTCCGAAGGGCGGGTCAGTGTTGGCGGATCCGTGACCTTCGTCAGCCCGACCGATGAGGATGTCGAGCATACGCTCAGCGTTGGCGCGCTCGTCAGCCTGAACCCCCGGCGGGGGTGGGGGGTCGCCTCCGCTCTGAACTGGTTCCGCGCGGACCTCCGCAACCCCCTCGGCGGGGACGCCGACTTCGCGCGACTCCGCGTCAGACCCCTGATGGCCGGGATCGGCTACACGATGGGAGACGATCGGACGCTCGTGAACGTCTCCGTTGTCGGGGGGCCGTCGTTCAATTCCGCCCGGTTCAAGGGGAACTTCGGCTCCGGGGGGCCCGGCGTGCCGGTGATTGACGCGAAGAACAGCTTCGCCATCCGCCCGGCTCTCAGTGTGACCCACACGGTTGCTCCGCGTGTGGGCATCACGGCCTTCGGGGGGTATATGATCACCCGTCCCGAGGTCACCTACGTGGACGGTACAGGGCAGCGCTTCGGGGACCGCTGGAACGCCGACTCCCTCGTCCTCAGCGCCGGTGTCGTCTACTCACTCTTCTAAACGTCTCCTTCGTCTCTCCGGTCCTCCCCTCCTCCTGCGGGTCTGTGCAGGGAGCCCGCGGCGTCCCCGTCCCGTGCCCTCACGTGAAGCGCGACATCAACGAGCAGCCTGCCGGGCTCAGTGGTCACCCTGATGCTCTCCAGGTACGGCAGCAACTCGCCGTAGCCCTGGCGCTCGAGCAGCGCGCGGACATCGACAAGGAGTCGCTGGTCCTGCAGGATGATTCCGGGCGGGAGCATCGCGGCCAGCGGAAAGGCCACCCCGAGGAGCGAGACGAGCCCTGGTGCCGTCAGGATCCGCACGACGAGCGGCGAGTCCGGAAGGATCGCCTGACGCTCGATCTCCAGGTTGATGGTGACGGGAGGCAGGAAGGCCGCGCGCGCGACACGGGCGCGCACCCCCAGCCGGTTCCCCGCCCGCGGGTGCACCGACACCTCCCGGACCGGAGCTTCCGCGGGCACGAACGCCGAGGCCAGCTCGTTGAGCAGCCGCTCCGATACCGGGATGGACGCCGAGATCCGCGCCCCCTCCAGACCGGACAGGTGCGACGCGCGGAGCCCGTCGATCAGGTGGAGGACGCGCGGATCGGTCAAGACGGGCTCCT
>JACCXG010000303.1 GCA_013697225.1 Acidobacteriota bacterium | reverse complement strand
CGCGGGGTCCGGCCGATCGGCGCCTGATCGACGAGGACGACATCGCTGACGAACTCGGTGCCTTCGAGCTTCCGGTGGGTACCCACGCGGCGATCCCAGTCCCCTTTCGACCGCTTCAGCGCCGCATAGATGACGTCGTGCACGAGCGTGCTCTTCCCCGAGCCGCTCACCCCGGTCACGCAGGTCAGGAGGCCGAGCGGAATCTCGACGTCAACACCCTTCAGATTGTGCTCGGCGGCCCCGAGAACCCTCAGGCGCTGCGTTGTCGCACGGCGTCTGACGGCGGGCACAGGAATGGCCAGCTCGTCGCGCAGATACTTGGCGGTAAGAGACCGCGGTTCCTGGAGGAGACCGCTGAGGCTGCCCGCATACACGACGCGCCCCCCCTGCTCACCCGCACCGAGCCCCATGTCGACGACCACGTCGGCAACCCGGATGGTATCGGCGTCATGCTCCACGACCAGCACGGTGTTCCCCTGGTCGCGCAGCTGACGGAGGATCGCGATCAGCCGTTCGTTGTCGCGGGAGTGCAGTCCGATGGAGGGTTCGTCGAGCACGTAGAGCGTGTCCACGAGCGCCGACCCCAGTGAGGTCGCAAGATTGATCCGCTGGGACTCCCCTCCGGAGAGTGTGGACGACAGACGATCGAGGCTGAGATAGTCCAGCCCCACATCGCGGAGGAAGCCGAGGCGCTTCCGGATCTCCCTGAGCACCTTGTCCGACACGGCGGCGTCCTTCTCCGACAGCTCGAGCCCGGCAAAGAAGGCATCCGCATCCCGCACCGTCTGCGCACAGACGACATCGATGGTGCGGTCTCCCACACGGACGTCGCGCGCCTCGCGCCGCAGGCGTGCGCCGCCGCACTCCGTGCACGTGAGGTACCCGCGGTAGCGGCTGAGGAACACGCGCACGTGCACCTTGTATTTCTTCCGCTCGAGCGAGCGGAAGAATCCCTTCACCCCCTCGAACCCCGCGCCATCTCCCTCGATGACGAACCGCCGCTCCTCGTCGGACAACGCGGACCAGGGAACGTCGAGCCGGACCCGCCCGCGCGCCGCCCGCTTCAACTCGGTCAGCTGGCTTCGGTAATGGGGCTTGCTCCAGGGCTCGATGGCGTGCTGGAGAATCGACCTGGAGGCGTCCGGCACGACCAGAGCCATGTCGAGCTCGATGATGTTTCCAAAGCCGTGGCAGAGCGGGCAGGCGCCAAACGGGTTATTGAACGAGAACAGCCGCGGCTGGGGCACCTCGTACAGGATGTTGCAGGCGCGGCACTCGAACCGCTCGCTGAAGCGGTGCACGAACGGATCACCTGCGTCCCCGTCGGCTGCGGAGGGAAGTTGAATGGCGAACGCCGCGCCGCCTCCCTCGAGATACGCCGTCTCGATCGAGTCGGTCAGCCGTCCCCGGAGGTCCCCCTCAATCTTCAGGCGGTCGACAACGACCTGCAGGCTCGCGCGGTCGCGAAGCATCGCAGCGTCGGCGTCCTCGAGGGACACGGCCCTGCCATCCACGTACAGGCGTCCGAAGCCTTTTCGTCTGAGGAGCGCGAGGGTCTCGGCGACAGGGTCGGCCAGGCCCGGGATGTCGGGCTGCGGGGTCCCCGATTCCTCCTCGGGCTCGGCCACGGCGGTCTCTTCTTCGTCCTGCTCGCGCGTGCGCGCAAGCGGCGCGCTGGTGACGACCGGCATCTCGAAGCCGATGAGGATCCGGGTACCGGGAGGGAGATCGCCAAGCCGCCGGGCGACGACTTCCGCGGTTTCCCTCACGACCTCGCGTCCGCAGTTGCGGCAGAAGGTGTGACCCACCCGGGCGTAGAGCAGCCGCAGGTAGTCGTGGATCTCGGTGGTGGTCCCGACAGTCGACCGCGGATTCCGGATGCTGTTCTTCTGGCGGATGGCGATCGCGGGGCGAATCCCCTCGATGGCGTCGAGGTCCGGCTTCTCCATCCGCTCGAGGAACTGTCGCGCGTAGGCCGAGAGCGACTCGACGTAGCGCCGCTGCCCTTCGGCATAGATGGTGTCGAAGGCCAGCGAGGACTTTCCCGATCCGCTCACGCCCGTCATCACGATCAGCGACCGGTGGGGCAGCGTGAGGTCGACGTTCTTGAGGTTGTGGGTTCGGGCGCCCCGAACGGTCAGCTGGCCCTTGATCCCCGACGTGGTGGACATGTGGCGTCCTGCGCGGTCTCTTGCGTAATCCGGAACTGCCCATCGTATCGCACGCACGAGGTCCCATCAACCCCGGGCGTCATGAAGACGGGCTGCGCCAGCGTGCTGATGTGTTATTTTGATGGGCACTTGCCGGGGTCCTCGGGTGCACCCGATCGGATGTGACCGGCACTCACTCGAGGGGGTTTGTGTCAGTTCGTTTGTTTATCGGGAATTTGCCATACACCGCCAACGAGGCGGATCTGCGCGAGCATATGTCCGCTGTCGGCGCACCCATGCAGGTTGTCCTGCCTATGGATCGGGAAACCGGCCGGCCGCGAGGCTTCGCCTTCGTGGACTATGCCGACCGCGGGGTTGCCGAGGAGGCGATCCGGCGTTTCAACCAGCAGCCATTCAAAGGGCGTCCGCTTGCAGTCAGCGAGGCACGCCCGCGTGAGGACCGCGGTCCGGGCGCCCCGCGTCCCGGCGGATACAGCACCCCGCGACCGGGCGGCCCCCCCGGGGCCGGCCCTGGCGCTCCCCGCCCGAGCGGATTCAGCGGTCCTCCGCGCCCGAGCGGATTTGCCCCGCGTCCCGAAGCTCCTGGGGCCCCGACCGGTACGCGCGGCCGCAACTTCGGGCCGGATGCCCCCCCCAAGAACAAGCGGAAGCCACCACGCAAGGATGGCGACCGCGGCCCCCGCGGGCCGATCAAGGAACGGCCTGTCGGTCGGCTCTACGATGCCGACG
>JACCXG010000302.1 GCA_013697225.1 Acidobacteriota bacterium | reverse complement strand
AAGGAAGAGCACAACGGCGTCGCCCGGTTCGGCACCCCCGGGCGAGAGTGGACGCATCAGCAGCAGCACGATCGTTACGAGCGTGATGACGCGAAGCGCGGCGAGGGTGAACCGTCTGCCATTCGAGAGCGGTGCAGCTCTGTAGACGTGCCACGCCAGCAGCACGGCAGCGGCAAGCACACTCGCAACGGCCCACCAGGGCAGGGGGGTGGCGAACGTCACGTCACTTCTTCACGCCGGCTATCGCTTCGAAGTAGCGGGAGACCAGCGGTCGATACGGGTCGGGCACTCCCTCGCTGCCGCCAGTACTCAGGCGATCGGTGTTCCCACGCCTTCCGACGCGCGCCGCCACGGCCGATTCGTACTGCTCGAGCGCATGATCCACGTCCCTGCGGAGGGTCTCCCACCCGCTGAAGTCCCTTTTGAAGGCTTCGTTCCCCGGAGAGGATCGACTGAACTCGTGGTGCTCCGGTGTGGATCCGCCAAGACCCGCCGGCTGTCCACGGCTCATCCGGGCGACCGCATCTCGCGAGCGCTCGAGCTCGCGCGCATACGCTTCCCTTGCGCGTGCGAGGCGCTCACCTGCTTCCGCTCCCGAATGCGCCTCCTGCTCCGCCTTTCTGACCTGCCGCTCAAGGTCGTCGAGCCGGTTGCGGATATCCCGGGCACGGTCGAGCGCCTCGGTCGCCTGCCGCTCGGCCGACTGTCCTTTTCCTCCGAGCGCGTCGACCACCGCTTCGAGCGCGCGCGACAACTGCTCCTCCGTCCCCGCACTGGCCCGGTCGGCCTGCACGGCGCCCTGACCCCGCTGCCCCCCTTCGGCCGCCTGGCGCATCTGCTGTGCGGAGCTGCGCATGCGACGGCCAATCTGCTGCTCCTCCAGCGCCCGTGCGGCGTCACCGAAGCGAGCGGCGTGGGCTCCCCTCGCACCGCGCTCGCGGCTGCGTGCCGTTCGCTCCAGTTCTTCCACACGGCCGGCCAGCCCATCCTTCTCGGCGGCAAGCCGGCGAAGCGCCTCACCTGCAGGCGACCCTGCGGCCTGTGGCTCGCGCTCGAGCCGTGCGGTCTCTGTCGCAATCCGGCGCTGCCCGTCGGCAATCTGCTGCGCCTCCAGTTGCAGCTCCCCGGCCGCACGCCGTGCGGCGTCTGCCTCCTCCCCGCTCCCGCGTTCGATCCGCCGAAGGGCATCGGCGGCGTCCTGCCCGCTCCTTGCAGCATCAGACGGATTCTGCCGCCGCAGTTGGTCGGCCGCCCTGCTCATGGCCGCGGCAGCATCCCGCATCGCTCCCGCGCCACCTCCTCCGGCACTGCTGCCGGCCTTGCCACCGTGTCCGCGCGGACTCTCTCCTCCCTGCTGCCCTTCTTGCTGCCCTCTCTGCTGCATCTCACGCTCGAGCCTCTCGGCTCTCTCGCGCAGCTCCTGCTGCTCCCGCGCGAGCCGTTCAAGACGACGAGCGTGCTCGTCGGGGGGAGCGCCGGAGCGGGTCAACTCACGCCCCTCGCGGGACAGTTCCTCCTGCCTGCGGGCCAGCTCCCTGACGCGATCCATCACCGCTGACTGATCTCGCGCGCCGCCCGGGTCCGAAGAGGCGGGCGGTGTCTCGTAGCTCGTGCGCTGCTGCCGCTGCAGCTCACGATCGAACAGGGCGGAAAGGTCGTGATCGGACCGGCTGGACCCTCCGCTAGCTCCCGCCGCAGCCTGCTGCATCACCTGGCGGCGGCGCACGGCAGCCTGCGCCTGGAGCAGCCCCTGCAATGCCGCCATCTCGTGGGGAATCGCTCCACTCGCCTGGCCGCCGGACAGCTGCTCGACCGCGCGGTCCATCGCCGAGATTGCCAGATCGAGCGGCTCCGGGTCGGCTCGCCGCCGGACCGGTGCGCGAGGTGGCGTAATCTGCTGCGCCGGGGATCGCACCCGCCCACCTCGCCCTCCCGCACCGAGCATGCCTTCGGTCAGCGCCCGCAGTTCCGTTTGCGCCTCCCGTACCGAGGCGAGATCCGCGTTCGAACGGCCGGCCGCGGACCGCCGCTCCAGGTTCCAGGTCGCGTTGATGATCTCTTTCTGCGCGGCGATGAGGCCGTCGATCTGCGTGCCCCCGGGTCCACCCCCCATGCCCTGGCTCTGTGCCGATACGAACGCTTCGCTGAACGGCTTCACCTCGAGGAAGAACATGTCGCTGCTGGCGAGAGCAGCCCGGCGGCCGCGCGACACGTCTCGCGCCTGCGCGTAGTAGGTGATCACGTCCCCCGGCATGACGTTGAGGGTCTCTGCGGCCAGCGTGTAGGATCCGGTCTTCACCCGATCCGTCCCGTTCACGCGGCTGAACGGAACGACCCGCGGCTCCCGCCCGGCGACTGTGTAGACAAGCTCGAATGCCCCGATGCCGTAGTCATCGTCCGCACGTGCCTCGATGACGACTTCCTCGAGCGGTGTAATCCCCTGATCGGCAGATGGACGGACGATCCGTACGTCGGGAGGACGATCGTTCATGACCCTGATGAAGTATTCGACTTCGCCAGGTGACCGCATACCATCGGCATTCTCGAGTGCGACGCGGTAGCCCCCCTCACGTACAATCACGAGCTCCGCACTGAGCTCTGCCTCGCCACCCGATACGAGCGGCAGGCGCGTGCCATCGCTGAAGGCGAGCTCCCCTGCCGTCGCGGGGCCGTCCACGTGAACCCGCAGACCCACGCGTGTACCCGCAGGGACGAGGATGTCGCCACCGTTTTCCTCATCCCGCGGCGGCAATCGCGTAAACGCCGGGTACTCGTAACGAATGTCGATCCGCCCGACGCGGGGGGGCGTCAGTGCGGTCACGCTGTACGGGTCGGACACGGAGGTCCCCGCCGCAACGCGGTAGGTGAAGCTGCGATCCACCGACTCGAAGGCGAATGCGAAGTCGGTTCCGGCCCGCACCATCGGCACCGCGCGCTCTTCGCCTCCGGCGGAGACGAGCAGAACCGGGACGACGTCCAGCATCTGCGCGACGCGGCCGAGCACGGCGGCCTCGATGCGCAGCGGCCTCCCTGCCGGAATCCGCACGTCGCCGGGGCGGACGGCAATCCGCAAGCTCTGTGGAAACAGCGCGAGCCAGCCCGTACCGCCGGCCTGCCGCAATGCCGGTCCTGCAGCTGCAAGGGCCAGTGCGGCGACGGCCGTGCCGCCGGCAGCCTGCAGCGTGGCCCGACGAAGAGACCTCGACGGAATCACCCGCGCCGGGGGAATGTCGTGCAGGAGGCTTACGGCGCGCCCGATTACCGCGTCGGCAAAAGGAGTCGCGCCTGTCGCGCCGGGGTCCATCACCTGCACCGCACTGACGAGCGCATCCGGCAGTTCCGGCGACCTGGTCTCCGCACCCATCCGCTCTTCGATGAACCGGGCAACCTGGCCCTCAGTCGGCCGCCTGCGCATCGGGCTGACACTCACGCCCGCAACAGCACAGGCCAGCACAACGGCAGCCCCGACCAGCAAGATCAGCGGTGTGCCGGATGGAGACAGCACCCGGAACAGCAGGGCGCAGAGCAGCAGTGGAATTGCCGCACCGGCGGCGGCGCGGCCAAGCGTGGCGAGCGCGGTGAGCGCGAACCACCGTCGCCGCACGCGCCCAAGCAGCCGGCTCAGATTCTGCCGCCCACCTGTCATCGTCGCCCCACGAACGATTCAGCCACGAGCGCTCCCAGCATCAGCAGGAGGCCATACCGCCAGAACCCCTGGCGTGCCTCGGTCTGTTCGGCCTGCACGTGTGCCGGCGGGGGTTGCGCCCCCCCGTCAGGGCGGAGCATGGCCATGAACTCGTCACCGCTCATCCCCGCTGGTGAACTCTCCCGTGTGTCCACGTTCACCGCCACCCGATCACCCGTTCCCTCCAGGAAGTGCACTCCTGGCGCGCCTCCCGTGTCCGGCGGCGCATCGGCCACCAGGTACTCGCGTTTCGCCCCTGCGGGGATGGCGATGTAGCGCACTGCCTCAACGGTGAACGGCACAAACGACGGATGGAGCGGGAAATCGTTCCAGCGGCGCTCCAGATCGGAGGCAAACAGCACGACACGGCCGGCCCCCTCCTGCCGCTCGAGAAGCGCAGGAGCTCCGTCCGTGAACCGCGCCATCACCTGCCATTCAGCGGCCCGGACCCGCCACGTATGGGTGAACCGCACCTGCCCGAGATTGGCCGCGAGCGGACCGAACGCGCGGAAAATCGGGTGCCGGAGATCGGTGGCGGCGAGCCGCGACGCCCCTGCGGCTTCCTCAACGGCGGAAAACTCCGGCCAGCCCATGGCCGTGCCGAGCACGCCGGGGTCCACCTCGCTGCCAGCTGCCACGAGCAGCCCCCCGCCGGCCCGGACGAACTCCGCCAGCCTCTCCTGTCCGCGCCGATCCAGATTGCGCGTGGACAGCAGCACCACGGCACGACTCTCCGACATTTCTTCCGGCCGGTCCCTGCCGAGCGCCGCCGCGGGGATTCCTCGTATCTCCACTCCCTCCACGACCTCGCCGGCCGTCAATGCTCGCGTCACATAGAACGCTGGCTCGGCGGCATCGGCGCCTGCCACGAGAATGCGCCCTCGCGCCGGCGGATCGAGCACAAGGTGCCGGCTGTTGTCCGCGGGGTAGCCCTCCTCGTCGTCTATCTGGACGACTGCCGCCCCGCGCTCCGGCATCTTGTGGGCGATCTGCACGTCGACCCTCTCCCCTGCCGGAACGTTGAACGGTGTGGACGCCACCGCCACGCCGTCCAGGAGGAGACGCGCCGTGCCGGCGCCGGGATGAGCGCCGCTGTTCCGTATTCCGACGCCGGCCCCTCCCGCCGTTCGCCTGACGTGGGTCACGGCCAGATTCCCGGCGGGTCCGGCTACCTCCCGCACCTCGATGCGCAGCGTGTCCGGGACGATCGGGGGCTCTTCCTCTGCCCAGCCCGAGCGCTGCATGTCAGTAACGAGGATGAGCCTTGCATCAGCACCGCCGGCCAGCTCGACGCCCATCCGGACTGCCGGCGCGTACCTCGTGTCCCCGAAGCCAGGCTGAAGACCCGCAAGCGCCGCCTGCGCCTCGGCCCGCCCGCCAGGCGGCGCAATCAGTTCGGCACGATCGTCGAAAGCAACGATGGCCACCCTCTCCCCTCTCGCGGCGGCATCTACCGCCTCACGCGCCATCGCCAGCGTCCGCTCGAATGTGCCGGGAGCGCCCATCGAATACGAGCGGTCCACCGCCACGACCCGCAGCGACGGATTCCCGGCGCTCTGCAGGTAGGGACGCGCGAACGCCGCCGCCAGCAGGAGCAGCGCGGCGACCCGTGCGGCAAGCAGGATCCAGTCCTGCATTCGCCGGCGCCGCCGACCGTCGAGCGGGCTGCGGTTCAGCAGCTTTACGGCGGTGAACGGCACGTCGGGGGCCTCGTTCCGTCTCAGCACGTGCAGCACGATGGGCAGGGCGATGGCCGCGGCGCCCAGGAGAAATGCGGGAAACAGAAAGGACATGGAGGCTCACTTCCGCCGCTGGCGTGAGGCCAGGTACGCCAGCAGGGCCAGATCCAGCGGCTTCGATGTGTCGAGCTGCAGGTAATCGATTCCGGCTCCCCGGAGCTCGCGGTCGAAGCGGCCCGTCAGTCCAGCAAGTTCCCGCAGGTACGCAGGCCGGATGGCTGCTGATTCCGCGAGCACCGCCTCCCCCGTCTCCACATCGCGGAAGTTGGCGGCCCCCTGGAACGGAAACGTGAGCTCGTCCGGATCCAGCACCTGGAACACAACAACATCGCTGCCGCGGGCCTTCAGGTGCCGGAGTCCCTTGATGATGGCTCCCGGTTCGTCCAGAAGATCGGAGATCAGCACCACGAGGCTCCGCTTCACGAGCGCTTCGGCCAGCTGTCTGAGGGGCTGCGCCACGTTCGAGGTGCGACCCGCGCGCAGCCGTTCGAGTGCCAGCAGCACCGCGTGCAGATGGCCGCCCCGCGCCCCCGCCGGCAGGCGGAACGTGATCCGGTCGTCGAAGGCGATGAGCCCGGTCGCATCGCGCTGGCGGTGCATCAGGTAGGCAAGCGCGCCCGCGAGAACGGACGCGTATTCCAGCTTCGTCAGGGGAGCAGCGCCGCGGTATCCCATGGACGCGCTGACGTCCAGCAGCACATGGCACTCGAGGTTCGTCTCTTCTTCGAATTTCTTGACGTAGTGACGGTCGCTGCGGGCGTAGACCCTCCAGTCGATCGCCGTCAGGTCATCCCCCGGCAGGTACTGCCGGTACTCGGCGAACTCGACGCTGAAGCCCCTCAACGGGCTGCGGTGAAGACCGGAGAGAAACCCCTCCACCACCGTCCGGGCCTTCAGCTCCATGGTTCCCAGCCGCGCAACAACGGCCGGGTCCAGAAACCGGAGGTCACGAGTGGTTGAGGCGGGCACGGCTACATTCCGCTTCTGGGGACCGGAACGGCCTCGAGCAGCCGCTCGACGATAGTGTCGGAGGTGACGCGCTCCGACTCCGCATAGAAATTCGGGATGATCCGGTGGCGCAGCACCGGCCTGGCCAGCGCCTGGATGTCGGCGACCGACACATGGTAGCGGCCGTTCAGCAGCGCGCGCGCCTTCCCCGCCAGAACGAGGGCCTGTGAGGCGCGGAGCCCGGCACCCCATTTCACCCATTCGCGCACGAATGGCAGGTTGCTCTGCCGTCCTGGACGCGATGCGTCCACCAGCCGCACGGCATATCGCGCGACATCGTCCACCACGACGACCTGACGGACGAGCCCCTGGATCTCGAGGATCGCCGCACCGCTCAGCACCTGGCGCGGCGTGCCCGTCACGGCCCCTGTCGTCTGCGTGACGACGCGGACCTCCTCGTCTTCCGGCAGATAGGTCATCACGATGTTGAGCATGAAGCGATCGAGCTGTGCTTCGGGAAGCGGATACGTTCCCTCCAGCTCGATGGGATTCTGCGTGGCAAGAACGAAGAACGGGCGGTCGAGGGGATAGGTGCGGCCTGCCGCTGTGACGTGGTACTCCTGCATGGCCTCGAGCAGCGCGGCCTGCGTCTTCGGAGGTGTGCGGTTGATCTCGTCGGCCAGGATGATCTGGGCAAAGATCGGCCCCTTCATGAAGCGCAGCGAACGATGTCCCTCCTGTTCGTCGAGTACCTCGGTCCCGGTGATGTCGGCGGGCATCAGGTCAGGAGTGAACTGAATCCGTTTGAACGAGAGATCGAGGATCTGCGCCACCGTCTTGATGAGAAGCGTTTTGGCGAGCCCGGGCACTCCGGTGATGAGGCAGTGTCCTCCGGTGAACAGGGCCATGAGCACTTCATCGATGACCGCATCCTGGCCGACAATCACCTTCCGCAGCTCCGTGAGCACGCGTACACGCTCGCCGGCGACCCGTTCGGCAACGGCGGAGATGTCGGCGGCAGGCGAGGTGGTCTGCATACGGGCTCAGTGGGTCAGCGAATAGATGATCTCGTTGATCTGCATGCGGTAGGCCTGTGCCGTGTACTTGACGTAACCCGGATAGTCAGCCGCATTCGACCACTCCCAGCCGTCGCCCATGTCGGTGTTCCAGTTGATGAGCACCATCGCGCGCCCGGCATCGTCTTCGATTGCCCGGAGCCGGGCTTCGAAGCCTCCCTTCTCCCAGGTGCGTCCCTGCAGGAACGAGCCGAGTCCTGGCGTCTGCGGGTAGGCATCGATCTGATAGAAGCACCGGAAGACGGGATGGCTCAGCGGAAGATCGATGATGCGGCGGTCCGGGAAGACCCGCTTCATTTCCCGCTCGAACGAGGCCCACTCGACCGGTCCGTGGAAGTCGTCGAAGGTTACGGTGCCGCCGCGCAGCAGGAACTCGCGGAGATTGGTGACTTCCGCCTCCTTCAGCCGCAGGTTACCCGGCTCGACGATGTAGAGCCAGGGGTACTCCCAGAGATTCGCATCCTCCAGGGTGACGACCACCGGCTCGTTGACCTGAATGGACGTGACGCTGCGCAGGCGCCGCGAGAGGTTCTGCTCGGCGGCCGGATAGTCGATCGTCCACGGCTCGTCATAGATGCTGTAGCGGCGGTCGGGGGGCAGCGTCCAGGCCTCGTACCTGACACGGGCGAACGTCCACTGCAGCCCGGCAAACCGTGGATCCGGCCCGACGGCGGGTTGCGCGTCGAGCCATGACAACCCGCCCCACAGCAGCACGCCGGCGCCGGCGGCCACAAGGCTCCCCTTCATCGTTCGTCCTGACGCTCCACCGCACGCAGGAGCAGATCCTGGGCACGTTCGAAGGTCGGGGCGATTTCCAGTGCCGCGAGCGCTTCGGTCTTCGCCTCAGCGCCGCGGCCGGCACGCAGGTGAGCTTCGGCCAGGTCCGTGTGCGTCGATGCGCGGTCCTGCACGCCCGTCAGCAGCGCCGCCTTGAACTCGCGCGTTGCGACGGCGAGGTCTCCGCGCTTGAGCGCAAGCCGGCCTGCGCCGCTGTGTGCTTCGGCGTCGAACGGATCCAGGGCGACAATGCGTTCGAGTGCGAGCTCCGCCGTCTTGTCGTCACCGAGGGTGGCGGCGATGGCCGCCAGCCGCCGCGCAGGCTCGACCGCAGCGTGATCGTGCGCTAGGAGGGCCGTATACGCGCGCAGCGCACGCGGAAGATCACCCTGCTTGTCGGCAAGCCGCGCCATCACGGCATTCGGGCTGTGCTCGCCGGTTGCCACCGGCACGAGGGCCGCAGCACGCTCGAGGGGTTCGAATGCCGCGGGGTCCCCGGCTTCGGCCAGGGCACGCCCGAGCGCCAGCTGCGCCGCATAGCTGCCCGGCTCGGCGGCGGCTCTGACTCTCAAGCCGGCAATACCCTCTTCACCAGCCGCCTCTCCCTCCCCCTTACCGGCCGGGGCCAGCGCAGCGGTCAGTGCGCTAAAACGCGCCTGCACCCATGCGTCGAAACTCTTCTGCATGTCCTCAGCGGATGTACCGAGCCCGGCGGTGAGGGCCTCGTCACCTTCGAGCCCCTGACCGTACGTGACCAGCAGCTTTCGCACGGCCGGGAGCCCGAATCGCCCGATGATGTGGTCCACCAGAAGGGAGGACTGGTAGTACGCCATGCCGATTGTTTCGGGGCGGGTGAACCCGGCATTCAGGTCGGCGACCTTCAGCACATCGCCGCGCTGGAGCGCCGAGGCAAAGGGCACCTCCATCTCCCGGCCCCACTCCGGGCGTGCCTGCCCCTCCTCGTAGACGGAAATGCCTTCGGTCAACCAGCGAGGCACACGCTGGTTGGAGAGCTGG
>JACCXG010000078.1 GCA_013697225.1 Acidobacteriota bacterium | reverse complement strand
AAGGCCTCCCGCGGGTCATGTCGGAAGGCTACTATAGCAGACTGAATTGTGAAGGTCGTCGCGATCCTGAACCCGATTTCCGGCGCTGGCGCGGATGTTCACGCAGCGGAACACCGGACTGCGCTGCTGGCCTCAGAGCTCGATCGCCGGGGCTTGCGCGGGCACGCCGAGATCCATCTGACGAGCCACGCCGGGCACGCGCGCGCGCTCGCGACTGCGGCGGTGACGGGCGGTGCACAACTGGTGCTGGTCTGGGGGGGCGACGGCACGGCGAACGAAGCTGGTACGGCGCTGCTCGAGAGCGGTGTGCCGCTCGGCCTCGTCCCGGCTGGCTCAGGCAACGGGCTCGCCGCCGCCCTGTGCACGCCGCGCGATCCACGGGCGGCAATCGCCGCGGCGCTCGATGGCCCCACCCGCGCGATCGACGTCGGCCGCCTGGGGGGGCGCCCTTTCCTCAACATCGCGGGGATCGGCGTGGATGCCCGCGTCGCAAGCCTCTTCAACCTGCGCGCGAAAGGCACCAGGGGACGGTGGCCGTACATCCTGCTTGGCGTCACGGAAGGCTGCCGGTACGCTGGCCGGCGCTACGATATCGATCTCGACGGCGAACGGCTGACGCTCGACGCGCTCCTCATTGCATTCGCCAACGGTGCTGAGTACGGTAACGGCGTGCGGCTCACGGCCGCCCGCCCGGACGACGGCGTGCTCGACGCCGTCGTGATCGAGGACCGATCAGTCCTGGCAAGATTCTGGCACGCGCGGCACCTCGTGACCGGAACCGCCGATCGTGCGCCCCGCGTGCTCGTCCGACCCGTGCGGCACGCCGTCGTGCGGGCCGACGGGCCCATGGACTACCACGTGGACGGCGAGCCGGGACGCTCCGAGGGACCCCTCGAGGTGACCGTGCATCCCCGCGCGCTTCTGGTGAAAGGCTGAGACAGGAGACTCATGGCTGGCGACGATTTACTGCAGGCCGCGAAGGCCGGAGACGCGGCGAGGGTCCGCGAGCTGGTGCGGGCCAATCCGTCGCTGGCGGTGGCACTGGCTCCTTCCGGTGAGACACCGCTCATGTCGGCGCTCTACGGTGGGCACCGCGATCTGGCGGGGGAGCTGGCGGACGCGGCATCGAGCGCCGGCCTGCCGCTCGATGTCTTTGCGGCTGCGGCGCTCGGGCGCCTCGACGCTCTCGAGGCTGCCCTCGGCGCACCGGCTGCGGTGCACAGCTACTCGTACGACGGGTGGACACCCCTCCACCTGGCGGCCTTCTTCGGGAGCGCCGCCGCCGTCGAGCGTCTCCTCGCCGCCGGCGCCGATATCGGGGCGGTCTCACGCAATCCGCTGAAGAACACGCCGCTGCACGCCGCGGTGGCCGGTGGGCACCAGGAGGTGTCCCTCGGCCTCATCGAGCGCGGCGCTGAGGTGAATGCGGTGGACTCCGGGCGGCACACGCCACTGCACATCGCGGCGGAAGCGGGCTATGTGCCCGTGGTGCGGGCGCTGCTCGCGCGGCGAGCCGATCCGCACGCAGTCGACGTAGAGGACAAGACGCCGCTCTCGCGCGCAGCCGCACGGAACCACGACGCCATCATCGACTTGATCAACGTGGAGGGGTAGGGAGCAGAGGGTGATCCGGCTGGGTGGAGGCACGCGCCGGCCGCGTATCACTCCACCTCGGTCAGCGGGATCCCGTTCATCCATGACGTGGCGCCCGGCTTGCCAACGAACTTCACCGGCGGCAGGTCCTGGAACATGAAATCCCACTTCCAGCGTTCCGACGGGTTGGACGTCTTCAGCCAGTTGCCGGCGGCGGTGGGACGCGCGAACGCGAGCTCGGCCAGCCCGGCGTACCGCGGATTGTCCCCGAGCCCTGCCGCAATCTCCGCGCGCACCTCCTGGCTGCTCGTGTAGGTGAGCGGTGCGCCGAGCGCGAGCCCGACGTTGACGAGGATCTGCCAGTCCTCCATCGCCTCTCCCGGCGGCGCGATGGCTCGTGCCGCTCCCTGCAGACGCCCCTGCTCGTTCACGTAGGCGGCATCCTTCTCCACCCACGCTGCCCCGGGCAGGACGATGTCTGCGGCGGCGGCGAGGGGGGTCATGAGCACCCCCTGCACGATAAGGTGCTGCAGACGTCCGGACTGGCGTGCCTCGACAATCCACGAGACGTCGCCGAGCGTGCCTTCCGGGCCGGGATCGAACACGTAGAGCACCGTGATCCTCCCCGCCTCGACGTCCCCCCGGAACGCGGCAAGGTCCGCGTCGCCCGAGGAGGTGGGCCTGACGGGAAAGCCCATGTCGGCCGCCCCCATGAGGTTTGGCGCGTCAACGGGGGGAATCTTGAACTTCGCCCCCGGGGCCTGCGGTTTCTCACGACGGCGCCAGCCGACCGCCACCCCTTCTTCCCGCAACCCGAGCGTGCCGCCGAGGCGGCCGATGAGAGCCAGTTCCTCGAGAGAAGCGTGCCCCGAGACCAGGAAGCCGAGCGCCGACGGACCGCCGGCAGCTGTGACGCGGTCGGCGACCTTCCCTACGACATTCCGCCAGTCGGTTGGCTCGAGCACACCCGCTTCGGACCGCAGCAGCGGTTTCTGGAGGCGGTTGTCTCCCTCGATCCAGCGATAGTCGAAACGGCCGATGTCGCACATCCAGTAGTCGTTGACGTCCGGGTTGAAGCGGGGGGTTATCCGGATGAGGCGCGCCCCCTTGGCCCATTCCGGCTTGGCCTTGAGCCACGCCGTCGTATTGCAGCCCTTTTCGCAGAGCGTGCAGATCGTATCGACCGCGTCGGGGTTGTCCCACGGACGCGACTTGAACCGGTAATCGCGCGTCGTGATGGCACCGACGGGGCACACGTCCATCAGGTTGCCCGAGAGCAGGGAGTGGACCCCCTCTTCCTGGAACGTGGCGATCTCGCTGCCGTAGCCGCGATCCACGATGTTGATCTGCGGATCGGTGTCGATCTCGCGCATGAAGCGCACGCACCGGGTGCACAGGATGCAGCGGTTCCGGTTGAGCATGAGCGTGGGCCCGAAGTCCACGTCCGCGCGCACTCCCTCACCGTCGAAGACCCGTCGTGGAAACTCCATCCGGCTCTCGTTGGGCCCGAAGCTGTAGGAGAAGTCCTGCAGCGGGCACTCCCCTCCCTTGTCGCACACCGGGCAGTCGAGCGGATGGTTGATGAGGAGGAACTCGAAGACGCTCGCCCGCGCCTCGACGACCTCGGGAGTCTGGGTGGACACCACCATCCCTTCGGCGACCGGCGTCGAGCACGACGTCTGGAGCTTCGGCAGCTTCTCGATCTTGACGATACAGACCCGGCAGGAACCATCGATGCCGAGGCCGGGGTGGTAGCAGTAGTAGGGGATCTGGACGCCATTGTCGATGGCCGCCTGGAGAACGGTCTTCCCCTTTTCCACCGTGACTTCCCGGCCGTCGATCGTCAGCGTGACGGTGTCCATAACCTTTCGATGATATCACCGCGGATGCAGCCGGAAGGGGAGAGGCATTCGCACCAGGCCGCGCTTGACAGGACCCATCCGCGATCCTAGAGTGTGACTCTCTTCGGCGGACCTCTCACTCTGACAGGAGGCCCCTCATATGGACGCGGTTCGAGTCTCCGGCCGGTTCCGCCTCAACCCCTTCGTCGAGTGGATTCTCGCTGTCGCCTTTGTCGCTGCGGCACTGACGATTGCGTCCATGGTCGTACGGGGGCTCGATGGGAGTGCCGCGGCAGGGCACCCGGCCCCCGAGCCCCCCGCCCCGCCAACCGTGTCGGTCCCGGCGTCCGTTCCCGAGCGCGCCGTCTCCGTGCAGGTCCTGCCGCTGGCTGACGGCAAGGAAGTACGCGTCGGCGAGACGGCTTCTGCGGTTGCCACCCGTCTCGGGCGCGCCGCCGAGAGCGGGAGGCAGGAGGTGGACGGCAGCCCGCACGGGGAGAGGCTGACCCGGTTCTACGAATACGCAGGTTCGCAGTTCATCCTGGTGTTCGAACCCCGGGAGCGCCACGGCGAGCCCTATGTCGCTGGAATCTATCTGCTGTCGCTGATCCCGAATCCCTGATCGGTACTTACTCCCGTATGACGGCCAGTGACCCATGGTCGCGGTTGGCCACGATGGATCGGACCCTCCCCGTCAGCTCGAGCGTCTGCTCCACCACCGGCTGGGTGACCCGGACGATGACATCCTCGGAGCGGCCGTCGGCGTAGAGGATCGTCACCGTCACCGGCGTTGGCACCACCGCCGTCCGGTGTTCGAACCGCACCACTGCCTGGCCTCCGGTGACGACCGAGGAAAAGCTCAGAGAAGGGATCGCCGAGCCGTAGATCCATCCATCGAAGAAGGCGTCCAGGCTCTGGCCGCTCACCGACTCCATGACCTCCCGGAAGTCGTCCGTACCCGCTTTCCTGAACTTCCACTCGCTGTAGTACTCCCGCAGCCCGTCGAAGAACACATCGTCGCCCACCAGCCGCCGCAGCATGTGGAGCACCATGGCGCCCTTGTTGTACACGAGGGCGCGGAAGACCCGGCTGTCGCCCCGGATGTGGCCGAGGCGGTACCCGAGATACACCGGGCCCTGAGGTGACTGTTCGATGGCCCAGCGGCGCATCTGCCTGAGCACCGGCGTCACCACGGCGGCGCCCCGATGCTCTTCCGCGTACAGGAGTGCGAAGTACTGCGCGAATCCCTCGCTGAGCCACTGCTCGCGATAGTTTTTCCAGCCGACCGCCTGCCCCCACCACTGATGTGCGATTTCATGGGCGAGGAAGAAGGGAGCGTACCCGTCGAACGCGACGGGGTCGTTGCGCCACACCCGCTGCGTGAGCGGATGCGGCTCGTTCAGGATGGCGAAATAGGCAGGGCTGTGCCCCCCGGGGAGCTCGTTTTCCGTCAGCGCGAGGTCGAATGTCGGATACGGCGCGTCACCGAGCAGCCGCGCGTAATAAGAAAAGATGTCGGAGGCCCGCTCCACCAGGTGTCGTGCCGCCCCCGCCAGCCGCGGGTTGGCGTAGACGCTCAACGTCACGCCTTCCGCGGGATCCCGCAAGGCGGCGGGAGGTCCGCTGGGTCCGCCTGGGGGCCCGGTTTCCACGAGTGAGGGCGGGGGTCCCGCATCCCCTCCTCCACTCAGTGGAATGGCGATGTCCCTCTCCCCCATGAAGGTGAACCGGCTGATCACGCACGAGAGGTAGCGTGCCGGCTCCTCTACCCTGAACACCGCCATCTGGCGCCGGCCCGGCGCCGTGCCTCCCGTTCGCGGCAATGCGTCCGCGGGCACCCGTGTGCCGGTGGCAATGATGCCGTATTCCTGCGGGACGGCCATGCGGAGCTGTGCCGTCGCGTAGTCGGTGACCATCGCCTGCGGATACCAGTAGCTCCGGTTGCTGTAAATGAACTGCGGTTCGACAGGGATGTAGATCTGCTCCGGCACCAGGTCCTGCCCCTGGACCGTGAGCACCTCCCTGTCGATCGTCTGCGGCGGGAGACGCCCCCCGTATGCGACCTGCAGGGTGAGCACCGTGCCGCGTGGAAGGGACGTAGGCAGATTCACCACGACGCTGTTCTGGCCGACCACCCGGAGATGCAGCAGCCGCCCGAGACCGGGGGACGCGATGCTGCGGACGACGAGCGGTTCCGCGAGGCGGAGGTTCAGCGAGCTCAGGGCGTGCGCCTGCACTCTGAGCCTGATGGTGGCGTTGCCATCCACCCAGAAACGCTCGGGCGTGAACGCCGCTTCGATGTCGTAGTGCAGGACGTCGTACTCGACGAGCTCGTCTTCGTTGTAGAACCGCCCGCGCGCGGCAAGCTTCGGCGGCGAGCTGTAGACGGAGATGTTCCGCCGGCGCCTGCGGTCGAAGAGCGAGATGTCTTCCGCATCCTTGCTGGAGCGGGCGTAGGTGAGATCGCCGTGGCGGCGGGTGCGGACCTCGACGACCAGGTCACCGGCGGCAGGGACGAGCGACCAGCGCTCGCGACTGAGGTCCGTCAGGTCGAGCTGATAGGTCTGGCCGACGAACTGCTCGAAGACCGCTTCCGCGCGACGAAGCTGACCCGGCACGACCGGGGCGGGCAGGAGGGCGGCTCCGAAGAGATGCGGGAACGTGTCGGGGGGCAGCCGGACGAATGCCGCGTCGAACTCCGACCTCAGGGCGTCGTCCCCGCTGAAGATGCGCACCTGGGTGCGTTCGGCCGGATCGGACGGGGTGAACAGCATCCGCCCCCTCCCGATGAGGACTACGGCCGTAGGCCCCTCCTCCGTCTCTGCGACGAAGGCGCTGCCCGATTCCATCTCGAGCGTGAGGTCGATGGCTTTCATCGAGAGCTTCCGGACCTCGAACTGCTTCGTCGGATGGAGGGCGAGCTTGTGCAGCCCGGTGACCACCGCAAGCCGTTCGAGGCCGGCAATCCGCCGGCGGTCCGGATCCGCGGGATCGGGCACGACGTCGACCCGCCAGGTGTTGATGGCGGCCTCGCTGTCGAACTCCGCGAGCACCTCCAGAAGGAGCCGTTCCCCGGGTGGCTGCGCTGTACGGTCCCGTTCCTTGATAATGAAGCGCAGCGGAGGGGGGCTGGCGATGTCTGCAAACTGCCGGATGCCCGGCGTATCGGGGCTCAGCGCCAGATCCAGGACGCCGGCGGTGTCCCCCTGGGCGATGCTCTCCTCGAGCCGGGCCACCAGCATGGTCGTGGCATCGACGGGGGGCACCTGCTGGGCAAGAGCAGGTGTCGCGGACAGGAGAGCGAGCGCCAGCAAGGCCCGCGGCACCATAGGTGACTCGATCTTAGTCCTGCGCGGCGGGAGGGCCGTCATGAAAGCGATCGGCCAGCGCGGACGGGCTGGGCACGCGGTGTGACGGTACCGTCCCGCGGCACTCTCCTGCTCATGGGGGCAGCCGCGGCAGCGGCATGTGCTGCCGCCGTGGCAGTCACCGGCGGGATCGACCTCAGGCTGGCGGGCGTCCCGCTTCGTGCACGATCCTGGGACCGCCCCGCCCTGCTGGCGCTGTTGCTGCTGGCTCTCGGCATCGCGACCTCGCGCGGAGAGTTCATCGCGCTGATCCGGCGGATCGGAACGGAAGGCGCTGTCGAACGCCTGGCGCGGCTCGCCGCCCTGGCGGCCGTCTGCTGGGCGGCGCTGGCAGCCCTGGGGTTCGGCACCTTTGCGGCAGGAGGGGCGGACTCGTACGGGTACATCAGCCAGGCTGACATGCTCTCCCGGGGGCGCCTGCTGGACGTCCTTCCGCGTGATCCAGCCTTTACATGGCCAGGTGCGGACGACAGCCTGACGCCGCTCGGATACGTGAAGGACAGCGCCCGCGGATTGCTCCTTCCACAGTATCCGCCAGGCCTTCCGCTGCTGATGGCCCCGCTTGCGGCACTCCATGCACGTGCCGTCTTCCTCCTGGTGCCGACGTGCGCGGCGGCCGCCATCTTCCTCTGCTGGCGTCTCGGGCGCCGCCTCGGGGAGCCGCTGGCCGGCGCGTTCGCAGCCGTGCTGCTGTCCGTCAGCCCGACGTTCCTGTATCAGGCGGTGCAGCCGATGAGCGACGTTCCGGTGATGGCCTGCTGGATGGCCGCCCTCCTCCTGGCGGCTGAGGACCGCAGGCGGAATGCCGCAGCCTCAGGAGTGATCGCGTCGATCGCCATCCTGATTCGACCCAACCTTGCGCCGCTGCTGATTCTTGTGGCCGCCGCCGCGGCGGCAGCCGGGGCCCGCATCGACTGGAGACGCGCGGCGGTCTGCCTCGCAGCGTCCCTTCCGGGACTCCTCGCGCTCGGCGTCATTCAGCAGGTGCGCTTTGGTTCGCCGCTGGCGTCCGGCTACGGAGCGGCCGGAGGGCTGTTCGCCGTCTCGCACATCGGGCCGAATCTCGCGCGGTACCCTGCATGGATGACCGCCGCACACTCACCGTTCATCCTGCTGTGGGTTCTCGCGCCGTTGTGGATACGCGGCCGGGAGACGGGCGTCAGACGGCTCGCGTGGATTGCTTACGGCTTCGCCTGGGCCGTCGTCCTCGCGTACCTGCCGTATGTGTACTTCCGGCGGGAGGAATGGTTCTACTCCCGGTTCCTGCTGCCCGGCCTGCCGGTGATGCTGGTGTTCGGCACCGTCCTCCTGCTTGCGGGGGTTCGTCGCATCCTGCCCCGGGAGGGGGCCGAGCGCGCATCTGCGCTGCTGGTGGCTGCACTCGTCCTCTTCTGCCTGACGAAGGCGCAGGCGTTCGGCGTGTTCTCGCTCCATGCCGGAGAGCGGAAGTACCCGGCGGTCGGCGCGTTCGTGCGGGAGAACCTTCCATCGAACGCGGCGGTGTTCGCCATGCAGCACAGCGGCAGCCTGCGCTACTACGCCAACCGCCTGACGCTCCGGTGGGACGTGCTGGACGGCAGCGCGCTCGACAGCGCGGTGGCGGCAGTCAGCCAGGCCGGCTACGAGCCGTATCTCGTGCTCGATCCACACGAGGAACCGATGTTCCACGCGCGCTTCTCGGGGGCGGCACCTGCGGCGCTGGACAATCTGGTGCCGGTCGGCTCGATCAGAGGCACGCGCGTGTACGCGTTCAGCCGGGAAGCGGATCGCCGGGAGCGCGGAAGCCGGTAATGTCCGCGCGCTTGAGAATCAGGATGGTCAGGTCATCGGCAAACCGGGGGGCCTGCGCGAACGCCTCCACTTCGCTGATGATGTGCGCGCTGAGCTCGGCAGGGGTGTCGCGCAGGTGGCGCTCGATGACCTCCTGCAGCCCTGGCTCCTCCAGCGGCCCGCCCGCGGGATCCTCTGTTTCCGTGATGCCGTCGCTGTACATGATCAACATCTCGCCGGGTTCGATCCGCGTCTCGAGCGTGTCGTAGGTCGCCCGGTCGAACATCCCGAGCGCCACACCTGTTGCGGTCAGCCGCTCGTAACGGCCGTCGCGCCTGCGGATGAGCGGCGGATTCTGCCCCGCGTTCACATACGCCAGGGAGCCGGTCGCCGGCGTGTAGACGGCGTAGAAGAATGTGATGAACCTGGACGAGGGGCTGTGCCGGACGATTTGCGCATTGAGCCGCTCGATCAGAGGTTTCGGTTCGAGCCGCTCGTCCACGAGCGTGCGGAGCACGGCCAGCAGCAGCGCCATCAGGAGTGCCGCCGGGCTGCCCTTGCCGGCGACATCCCCAAGGGCCAGAATCACCCGGCCGTCGGGCAGCGGAAGCACGTCGTAGAAATCTCCCCCGACGGTATTGGCCGGGCGTGTGACTCCGCAGATCTCGATGTCGAACGCGCGGTAGGTCCCGGCGGGGAGCATCGCCAGCTGGATCTCCCGCGCGACCTCCAGCTCCCCCTTGAGCGAGAGTCGGTCAGCCACCTCCAGCAGGACGAGCAGGTTGACGAGGAGCACGCTCACGAGCAGCGCAAAGGTGCCGTCCGCCCATGCGGGCACGAGCATCGAGATGTGGAAGAACGGCGTGCCGAACGGGACGTCCACCAGGGCGAAGCCTCGGAACAGCCGGATGACCCCGAAGAGCGCGATGACGAGCGCACCGAGGTACAGCGCCCGGCGCGCCGGGGGCAGCTTCAGCGTGAAGGCAACGAACACCTGCCGGACGCGCAGCGCAACCTGCTGCCACCACGGGAGGCCGGCCAGCCGGTCCCGATCCAGCCCGCGGGTGAAGAAACGGTACGCGTCGGGCGTATCGTGCGTAAAGAGCCGCTGGAGGTCCTCAGCCGACAGATCCCGCGTGTACGTGTCGAACCACTCCCGCGCACGTTCAGAGCCGGATGGATCCTTCCTCTTCACGCCCCTCCACCTCCGTTCCCCGCTCCCGGCTCCGGCCGAATTCCCACGACAGCGCCGTCGGTACAGGCGCGACTTGATTAGACGAGTCCCAGCTCCTTTCCGACTGCGCCGAACCGGTCGAGCGCAAACCGCAGCTCCCCGGCGGTGTGGGTCGCCGTCACAATCGTCCGGACGCGCGCCCTGTCGCGCGCCACCGTGGGGTATGCGATCCCCTGCGCGAACACCCCTTCCTCGAACAGCCGGTCCGACAGCTTCATGGCCATCGCACCGTCGCCGACGATTACCGGGGTGATCGGGCTCTCGCTAATCCCCGTGTTGAACCCGAGATCTGCCAGCCCCGCCTTGAAGAGGCGCGTGTTCTCCCAGAGCCGCTCCATGATGTCCGGCTCCTCGCTCAGCACGTCCAGCGCGGCAATGCACGCCGCGGCCACCGCGGGAGGATGGGACGTGGAGAACAGGAAGGGACGGGCCCGGTGGTACAGGAACTCGATGAGGTCGCGGCTGCCGGCCACGTACCCGCCGAGCGCCCCGATCGCTTTTGAGAGCGTGCCGACCTGCACGTCAACCCGGCCGTGGACGCCGAAGTGGTCGACGGTGCCGCGCCCCTGCGTCCCGAATACCCCACTTGCATGGGCGTCGTCGACCATCATGATGCAGCCGGTCTCCTCGGCCAGCGTGCAGAGATCCGGCAGGGGCCCCAGGTCGCCGTCCATGCTGAAGACGCCATCGGTAATCAGGAGCTTGCGTCCGGTCGCCGGAAGGCTCGCGATGATGGCCCGCGCGGCGTCAACATCCTTGTGGGGGAAGACCTTCACCGTCGCGCGGCTGAGCCTGCACCCGTCGATGATGCTCGCGTGGTTGAGCTCGTCCGAGATCACCACGTCCTCTTTCGTCAGGATCGCGGCGACGGTTCCCGCGTTGGCTGTGAAGCCGCTCTGGAAGACAACGACCGCCTCCACGCGCTTGAATTCAGCCAAGCGGCGCTCCAGCTCGAGGTGAATCGCCATCGTCCCGGCAATGGAGCGCACCGAGCCGGAGCCCACCCCGAAGGCCTGGATCGCTTCGAGGGCCTTCTGACGCAGCCTCGGGTGGGTCGTGAGACCGAGATAGTTATTGGAGGAAAGATTGACGACCGACCGCCCGTCGAACGACGTGTGTGCCTTCTGCTCGTCGTCGAGCACCCGCAGACGGCGGTAGAGATTCTGCTCCTTCAGCAGGCGAAGCTCATCTCCGAGGTACGAAAGCGGATCGTGGCGCATGGGAGAGTATATCCACGGCCGCAGGGTGGGGGTTCCGGCATCTGGCACCGACATTGTCCTGTCCTCCGCCGGGATGGGATTTCATGAGCCCGTGCACCCGCGAGGTTCCACGTGTACGCAATTGAGGTAATGAAAGTGGGCAGCGCCCGCTCCACCGAACGCTCCCTGTTCGGTGACGTGGCGCTGGTCGTGTTCCTGCTGGCGCAGGTGACCGACGGCGTGCTGACCTACGTCGGCGTGCGGACGTTCGGCATCAGCATCGAGGGGAACCCGCTCATCGCCTGGCTCATGGGAAGTTTAGGAAACGAAGCCGGGCTTGCGTTCGCCAAGGTGACGGCCGGCCTCTTCGGAATCGTGCTGCACCTCTCAGCGGTCCACCGTGCCGTGGCTGCGCTGGCGGGGTTCTACGTCGCGGTCGCGATCGTGCCCTGGATCATCGTCTTGTACGTGTGGAACTGACCTTCACGCCTCGGGCTCACGGGTGGAGAGCCATTCGGTGAACAGCACCTGCAGGATGGCAATGGTCGGCACCGCCAGGATGGCCCCGGGAATGCCCATCAGGTTTCCCCCGAGCAGCAGCGCCACGATTACCGCCACCGGGTTGACGCCTACCTGACGCTGCATCACTTTCGGGACCAGCGCGTGATTCTCGAGCTGTTGCTGCACGACGAAGAACCCGATCACCAGCAGCACCTTGTTCCACGAAACCGTCGCCGCGACCGCCACCGCCGGAATCGCCGCGATGATCGGACCGACAATGGGGATGAGCTCCCCGATGGCGGAGATCAGCGCGAGCACGTAAAAGAACGGAATGCCCAGGGCCCAGAGACCGATAGCTGATGTGGAGCCGATGATGCCGGCGAGCAGCAGTTGCCCCCCCAGCCACGCGCTGACCTTGGTCATGATCGCGCGCAACATCGCATCAACGCGCGGCCTGCTGCCGACCGGGAAGACCTGCAGGAGCGTCCGGCGCAGCGACCCGGCCTCGACCAGGAAGTAGAACGTCAGAATCAGGATCGTCAGCAGACCGAAGATCCCGCCGACGAGTCCCACGAGTGCTGAAAAGACGGTGCCGACGGCCTGCCCGCCCCGCGCCCCCGTGGCATGTTCGAGAACTTCCTGACCTGAGACGCGTTGCGTCAGGATTCCTTTTTCGATGAGGAACTCCTGCCCGCGGGCAATGAGCGCCGGCAGTTCCTTGGCGAGCGCCTGCGCCTGATCGACGAGCGGCGGAACGACGAGCGCAATCATGAGTGCCAGCGTTCCGAGGATCCCGAGGTACAGTACCAGAATCGCGAGCCAGCGCGGAAATCGCCTGGTCCCTATCGGCAGGGCCTTCTGCCGCTCGATGACCCGCACGATGGGGCTGAACCCCACCGCAAGCAATGCGCTGACGTACAGGAGCAGGAGGATGCCCCGTGCCATGTACGCGGTCCAGACGAGGATGACGGCAAGGACCGCCATCGCAATCGTCCAGAGGATCAGCGGCTTGTAGTCGGACGGATGGGTGGCCACGTCAGGAGTCGCCGGCGAGGAACCCGGCCGTGAATTCCGCGACGCGATCGTAGATCCCGGAGAGCTCGTCCGGCGAGGCGAGGAACACGACGCGGAAGAAGCCGTCCCCGGGCTTCGCACCGAAGCCGGAGCCGTAGACGCACAGGACGCCCGTCGCGCGGAGCAGCCCGAGTACGAAGTTCTCGTCGGTCCGCCCCGGCGGCAAATCCACCTTGGGCATCGCGTAGAACGCCGCCGAGGGATGGACGACCGACATGCCGGGGATTGCGTTCAGGCGGGCCGTCGTGAGCTCCGCACGTTCGCGCAGGGCGGCGCGAAACTCCTGCTGGTGCGTCCGGTCACCATCGAGGGCGGCCACGATGGCGTGCTCCATCGGCGCGGTGCTGCACAGCCGTCCGTCCGCCAGCTTCTTGATCCCCGCCAGCACATCGTCCAGGCGGCTGGTCGCGCCGACGGCCAGCCAGCCGGTGCGCCACCCCGGCGCGAGGTACGCCTTCGAGAGTGAGGAGAAGGTAATGACGGGGGCCTCCGGATGCAGGCTGGCCAGGGCGTCGATGGGGCCGTCGAACGCGAGATCCGCGTAGACCTCGTCGGCGAGCAGCGGGATGTTGCAGTCGTCCGCCAGCTCCAGCAGGTCCCGCCTCACGGCGGCGGGATAGCTGGCGCCCGTCGGGTTGTTCGGGTCGATGACGACAAGCGCGCGCGTAGCGCGGCTCACCAGGGCGCGGATCGCCCGGACGTCCGGCACCCAGCCGTGCTCCGGAGCCGTGTCATAGAAGATGGGTCGTGCGCCAATCTTCGCCAGCACCGCGGTGTAGAGCGGATACGTGGGTACCGGCACGAGCACCTCGTCGCCCGGACCGGCAAGGGTCGTCAGGGCGAGCTCGATCCCCTCCGAGGTTCCTGCGGTGACGACGACCCGGTCGGCGGAGAGGGGCATGCCGCGGCGGGTGCACTCTGCGGCGACCGATTCCCGAGCCGCAGGAATGCCGGCTGACGGGGCGTAGCCGTTATGTCCGTCGTGGATCGCGCGGGTCGCGGCTTCGACAAGGTGCGCCGGGGTCCTGAAGCCAAAGATGAGCGGGTCGCCAATGTTGAGGTAGCGCACTGT
Source organism: Acidobacteriota bacterium (assembly GCA_013697225.1). Lineage (GTDB taxonomy): Bacteria > Acidobacteriota > Vicinamibacteria > Vicinamibacterales > 2-12-FULL-66-21 > JACCXG01. The sequence goes on along the minus strand of JACCXG010000078.1, from coordinate 6,409 downwards.
CCGCCCGTCCGCCTCAAGCTTGCGGGCTTCCGTGACGATATTCCGGATCGCGTAGGAGAAGCCGCTGATGCGGTCGGCTACAGGGATGGCGGGCTGGGTGCGGGAGGTCATGGCGCCGGCGATCTTACCAGCAGACAACCTGCCGACAGATCGGGTTGGCTGGGCTGTTCAGTCCGCGGATGACCGTGTAAGTGTGACCGAATGGGAAGGAGGATAACGTAAAGATTACCCGCAATGGCTGGATGGTGACAGCTGAGCAGGCGATGCAGGTGGAAACCGCTGGGTTTAGGATGTCTCACGATGGCAGGCTCTTTGGAATAGCACTCCACGTGACGGGTGGACTGGTGCTCACGAGTCTCCTGAGCGGGGCGGTTGCCTTGGCAGCGGCTGGAGTGGTGCGGCAGGATCCGCCTGCTCCCTCTGAAGCGGCCCCCCGTTTTCGATCGTCGGTCGACCTCGTCTCCGTTGTGGCTGTCGTACGGGACAGGAAGGGAAGGTTCGTGACCGATCTCTCGCGCCGGGATTTCGAGATCCTGGAGGCGGGCAAGCGCCGGCCGATTCTCGATTTTCGTGCGGAGCTCGACGGCCCGGTGAGGATCGCACTGTTGATCGACATCAGCGGCAGCATGCGCATCGGGCCGAAGGCGGTGGACGCCCGGCAGGCGGCCGAGGAAATCTTCTCCAGCATGACCGGAGACGACCAGGCGGCGGTCTACACGTTCGATACCGGGCTGAGCGAGGCGCAGCCGTTCACGTCCGTGCGGGCGAAGCTCGAGGCCGCACTGGACAACGTGGAGGAGCCTTACGGGCAGACCTCGCTCTACGACGCCATTGCGCGGACGGCCCGCAGCGTTGCCGAGGCGTCGACCTCAGCCTCCCACGGAGTGCCACAGCGAAGTGCGGTGGTGGTCATTACCGATGGTGTGGATACACGGAGCCAGCTGACACCGCAGCAGGTGTCCGTCGCGGCGAGCGGCATCGACGTGCCGGTCTACATCATTGCGGTCATGGCCGGCATCGACGACCCGCGCGTGTCGGGGAACCGGCGCCAGGCGGACACCGCTTCAGACCTCAGGGAACTGGCGCGCGACACGGGCGGTGAACTGTTCGTCGCCAGCGCGCCTGACGATCTGAGCAACGCAACGCGCCAGATGGTGGGCGAAATGCGCCACCAGTACGTGCTGGCATTCGAAGCCTCGCCCAAGGCCGGTTTCCGGCCGCTCGAGGTTCGAACCCGGCAAAGCAGCCTCGTCGTGAGGGCCCGCACCGGCTACAACGGGTCGAAACGGACATCTCACGGCGGTGGGTCGATTTCGAACGAGGAGTCGCTCGGACGGTAACCAGGGAGCAGTCGTCCGGCGCCGCCGGACGTTGTAACACGGAGGCAGTGATGAAGAAGTTCGTTCTGGTCGTTCCTGTGCTGGCGCTGACACTCGCGGGGACGAGTGCATGCGCCTCGAAGAAGTTCGTGCGCGGTGAGGTCGGGCAGGTCAACGACAAGGTCGACACCCTGACGCAGACTGTCGAAGAGACCCAGGAGCGCACGCGCGCCAACGAGGGGCGTATCGGGGAAGTCGATCAGCGTGCCCAGGCTGCGGCCCAGGCTGCGGATCAGCGTGCCGCAGCCGCCGGGCAGCGTGCCGACACGGCCTACACGACGGCCGAGAAGGTGAACACCCGCGCCGACGAGATCGAAAAGGCGGCCAAGCGCCTGGTGTACGAGGTCGTTCTCAGTGAGGACAAGGGGAACTTCAAGTTCGGCCAGGCCACGATGCCCGACGATGCGCGCACGGATCTCGACCAGCTGGTGCAGCAGCTGAAAGCGGAGCCGAGCGGCGCCTACATCGAAATCGAAGGGCACACCGATTCCACGGGCGCGCCCCAGACGAACTACCGCCTCGGGCTCGAGCGCGCGGAAAACGTGAAGCGCTACCTCTATGAGCAGCACCAGGTACCTCTCCACCGGATGAGCGTGATCAGCTACGGTGAGGACAAGCCGATCGCGCCGAACAAGACCCGCGACGGACGCGCGCAGAACCGCCGCGTCGTCATCAAGGTGCTCACCTAAGGGGAGAGCTCTTTCGAGAGCGCCGTTCACGCCGCGGGGCCTCGTCCTCGGGATCGAGGCTCCGCCGGGCGTGGAGTCTAGCCGCCTCCTCTCTTCCCGGACGGGCTGTAGAAGCCGTCCTCGTCCGCCGATACAGCGTCCGGGAGAACTCTGTGCGACTTGCCTGTGCCGCTCTCGCCTGCTGCCTGGTGCCTGCCGCGCCGGCGGGTGCGCAGTCCTTCGGGCTTGGAGCGCACATGGCGATGGTCCGCGCCGATCAAACTGCGGACGAGGACAGGGTGCGGTTCAACAGCGGGCATATCCGCGCACGCATGTCGCCACGCACGGCCTTCGAGGTCGCGCTCGATCTCCGCACCACCACCAGCGAAACGCTCATGCAGCGGGTTCGCGAATACCCGATACAGGCCTCGCTGCTGTTGTCTCCGGTGCGTGCCGCGCTGTCACCGTACGTGCTTGGTGGCGGCGGATGGTACACGGAGCGGCTCGAGCGTCAGTCGGGCACGAGCTGGACCCTCGAGGACAGCACGCGGCGGTTCGGCTGGCACGGCGGGTTCGGCGCCGAACTGCGCCTCGGCCGCCGTGCGGCGGCGCACGCTGACTACCGCTACACCTTCCTCAGGTTCCGTGACGAAGACGACGATGACGAGGGGCGCCTTGGGCGTCTGCTCCCCTCGTACGAGGGCTCCATGTGGACGGCGGGCCTGACCTTCTACTTCTAGACCTGACCTTCACGTGTCGTCTCTCGACATACGCCCCACGGCGATCATCACCGGCGGGAAACGCATTGGTGCTGCGATTGCCCTCGACCTCGCGGTCCGCGGGTTCGACGTGGCGTTGTCGTTCAACAGATCCGAGAGCGATGCCGGAGCGGCGGCAGCCGACATCCGAGGGGCGGGACGGCGCGCGTTCACCTACCAGGCGGACCTCTCGCGCGGCGATCAGGCTGCCGCGCTCATCGAGCGTGCCGTCGCCGATCTCGGTCGTCTGGACCTGCTGGTGAACATGGCCTCCGTGTACACGGCCGTCCCGCTGAACGAAACGGACGAGCACGTCTGGGATGCCGTCGTGAACGTGGACCTCAGGGCGGCGTTTCTGTGCGCACGCGCGGCCGTTCCGCACATGCGTGCGTCAGGCGGCGGACGCATCATCAACTTCACCGACTGGGTGGCGGCAAGCGGACGTCCGCGGTACAAGAACTACGTGCCGTACTATGTGGCGAAACGCGGGGTCATCGGGCTCACCGAAGCGCTGGCCCTCGAGCTCGCCGCTGATCGGATCCTGGTCAACGCGATTGCCCCCGGACCCATCCTTGCGCCTCCGGGCACGTCCGACGAGGAGTTCCGCGCCGTCGAGGCGTCAACGCCGCTGGGCCGTTGGGGCGGGTCGGAAGAGATTGTGAAGGCGGTCAGGTTTCTCGTGGACTCGGAGTTCGTGACCGGGGAGACGATCCGTGTGGACGGAGGGCGTCACATCCGGTAGCAACGATCATCAGTCGCTGCTGGAGCCGTGGAACTGGTCCTCCTCGTCCGCAAACAACACGTTGAAGCTGGTGAGCGATCCGTAGCACCCGCTGATATAGCCCTGGAGCTTCACCTTCACGTCCGCGGGCAGTTCCGCTGCGTTCACCTGCTGTTCGAGCGTTCGCAGCCGGTTGCGCAGCATGACGATCTTCTGGAAGAACGTCTCGATCGGCCAAACCCTCTCCTGGAGCTGCGGGTTGCCGGGACGCAGCACGAGCGACCCGTTGCGCCATTTCTCCGCGGGGGCCGCAGCCGTGATCCCCGTCTCTTCGCGGATGATCCTCCGCAGCAGCATTTCGAGATCCATCTCATTGCCGGAAGACTGGACGCTCATCGCTGGTCCCACCCTTTCGCGCTCGCTCACCACCGGGAGCGGCTCGCGCACCGTGCGCTCCGCCCGCGCGGCGGGAGAGTCCGAACGCGGCGCCGGGCGATCTTCCTGACCGATCCGCGGCCCGCCGCGGAAATTGTGCTCGCTGTCGCAATATCCACAGACCACCCGGATGGGCCTCTTCTCCCCGTCCACCACCACGACGACGTGCATCCGGTCGGTCTTGCAGACGCGGCAGTAATCCTCGACGGATTCGCCGGCGCGGTAGGCTCGCGACACCCCCGTATTCTACCCGCGGTGAGTCGGAGCGCCAGGTCAGGCGCTTGCGAGCGTCATGATCCGGCCCAGCGTGAGGGCCGCACGCTGCAGCGGAAGATTGCTGACGTAGACGTGCCTGGCCCCGGCGTGGCGGAGGGCGCGCAGCGTCCGTGCGCAGATCTCCTCGGGTGAGGCTCCTGCCGCAAATTCGGCGCTGAGCGCATCGGCAGGAACGGGGATGAAGCTGCGCAGGGCGGACAACGTTTTCGGGTTCGCCGACCGGTAGTAGAAGACGCCGAACATCCCCTGCAGGGTCAGGTTGCGCCGCGACACTTCGTCGAGGAATGCCTCGACCTTGGCGACATCGTGGTGTGACACGATCTGCGTGAGGAAGAACTCGGCCGTGGCGTGGTCGTCGAGAAGGTGGCCGACCTGCTCGGCAGGGTTGCCGTGGGGATTGGCCCAGCCCCCGAGGGTGAGCCCCGGCTGATGCTTCCGGATTTCCTCGCGCAGTTCCCATGCGTGACTCACGCACCGTGGCGGCCCGACGCTCTTGTCCCCACCGAGCACCACGAGCGCCTCGAACCCTTGTTGCACCGCACGATCCGCATATGCCGTGCAGTAGGGCAGCGGGTGTTTACAGGTGAGGAACGGCACGACCGACCCGCGCGGGACGTCCGCCCCCATGTTGTTGACCAGATGCCGCAGGTTGTCCTCTTCCTTTGACCCTACCGCGCTGTCGGTCAGGAACACCGGCGTGCCGTTCCGCGTCAGGCTGCGGACGGCATGGTAGGTGTCGATCCAGGCGTCCATGCTCGCGCTCGACTCGAGTTCGGCGCGGGGAGGGCGCAGTTCCGCGGCGATAACGGCAGCTTCGGTGTTCAGACGATCGAGGAAGGAGGCCATGCAGTGGAGTCCACGGGACAAACGCAAACCAACAGTATACTGAACCCTTTCCCGTCCCAGGATGGTGCGACGCATGGCGCAGCCGCTTTCACTCTCTTTCCTTGGTGCGGCCCGAACGGTCACCGGTTCGAAATACCTTCTCGACACTGGCGGCTCCCGGATCCTGTTCGACGCAGGGCTCTTTCAGGGGCTCAAGGACCTGCGCCTCCGCAACTGGGAGGACCTGCCGGTGCCAGCCTCCTCGTTGGACGCTATCGTCCTGACGCACGCACATCTGGATCATTGCGGGTACCTTCCGCGCCTGGTGATGCAGGGCTTCCGCGGCCGTGTTTTCTGCACGCCCGGCACTCAGGATCTCTGCAGGATCGTGCTCCCGGACTCCGGGCGCATTCAGGAGGATGACGCGGCCAATGCCAACCGGCACGGCTTCTCGAAGCACGCGCCCGCCCTCCCGCTCTATACGGAGTCGGACGCGTTTCGGGCCGTGTCATTGCTGCAGCCGGTCGGCTACGAGCGTCCGGTCCCGGTGGCGCCAGGGCTGGAGGCCGAGTTCCTGCCTGCGGGTCATCTGCTGGGTTCCGCCTTCGTGAGGGTAAAGACGGGAGACACCACGGTGGTCTTCGGTGGAGATCTCGGGCGGTACGGCCGCCCGGTACTTCCGGATCCGGTCACGGTGCCGGAGGCGGACTACCTTCTGGTGGAGTCCACCTACGGCGACCGGATCCACGAAGCGGACGAGGACGGCGAGGCGCTGGCGGCAGTCATCAGGGAGACCGCCGGACGTGGCGGCAAGTTGATCATCCCGTCGTTCGCGATCGGTCGGGTTGAAGAGCTGCTCTATTGGATCGCCCGGTTCGAGGAACAGAAGCGGATCCCCGTGCTGCCTGTCTTCCTCGACAGCCCGATGGCCCTCGAGGCCCTTGCCCGGTACAGCCAGCGGTTGAACGAGCTCGACCCGGAGCTGCAGCCTGCGGACCCGGAGGGGGGGCGGACGCGAAGGACCGGGGAGCGGCGCGTCTGCGCGTTCTGCACGACCCGCTTCCGAACGATCGAGTCGAGCGCGGAATCGCGCCAGCTGACCGAATCCAGGATGCCGGCCATCGTCATCTCGTCGAGCGGCATGGCGACCGGGGGGCGGGTGCTCCATCACCTCAAGGGGGCGCTTCCCGACGAGCGGAATTCGGTGTTGCTGGTCGGATTCCAGGCCGCGGGCACGCGCGGACGGGCGCTGCTCGAAGGTGCGGCGGTCGTCAAGATCCATGGTGCGGAAGTGCCGGTGCGCGCGAAGGTGGCGTATGTCGCGTCGATGTCGGCCCACGCCGACTC
>JACCXG010000023.1 GCA_013697225.1 Acidobacteriota bacterium | reverse complement strand
TTGTTTCTGCGGTCGAACCGTCCCACCATTTCTGGACGATGGTCGACTTGCAGTCCCAGTGCTCGAGGAGAGCAGCGATCGTTGCCGGACGATCCAGCTTCTTTCGAACTACTCTCAGCTCTCCCCTGAACTCACGAGCGGCGCTCTGAATCTTGCAGGTCGCGTCATCGTCCAGGCGGGCGGGCAGGAGCCCCTCGAGCTTCTTCCAGAATGCGTCCAGCGCCTTCCACGCCCCCCTGGCATCGGGACAATCCGCATCCCCGGGAGGGAACTCGACGTCTTCGTTCCCGCAGACGATGGCGAACGCCGGCTCGAGGTCGTGCGGGCGGACGCCGGTATCGAGCAGCGCCAGCATCTCGCTGTCGCCTGCGGATCGCGCACTGGCGATGAAATCGCGCCAGGCGCGGTTGCGGAGCTCCTCGTCCTGTACGTCGTCCAGCTCGGTGAAGCCGGGGGAGACACCGGATTTGACGGGGCGCTCGCGCAGGAGCCTTGCACAGAACGAATGGATCGTGCCGGCGAAGAAACGTTCGAGGTGGCGAAGCGCGGCGTGTACGCGGGCGGCAGATTCGGGGCTGGCGGGGGCGCAACCCCCCGGAGCCGGGCGGAGCTGCCCCTCGAGCGCCAGGTGAAAGCGGCCGCGAAGCTCGGAGGCCGCCTTGCGGGTGAACGTGACGGCGGCCAGGTGCTCGACCTGGTAAGCCCCCGAGGCGATGCCGGCGGCCATGCGCTCCGCGAGCATCTGGGTCTTGCCAGAGCCGGCGCCTGCTTCCACGAGCAGGTTGGTCTGCAGATCCTCGCGGATTCTGCGGCGGGACGCTTCGTCCCTCACGGGTTCAGACATGCGCCGCAAGCCTCCCATAAGCCTTCAGGGTCGCGTCCCCCTGCTTGCCTTCCGCCTGCGCGTGCACGCCCCCGCCACACGCGGCGGTGTAATCACAGAACTTGCAGTCCTTCTCGTCGTGCGCGTGCACGAACGCTCCGGCAACGATCACCTCGCGCAGGTCACCAAGCACGGCTGCCGTCTGGGCGGGCGTCGGGGCGGGGATCCGTTTGCGCTCGCGCCGTCCCTTGTGACTTGGAAAGTAGTACTGCGCACCCGTCACCTTCGCCTTCCTGTACCGCGGGCGCAGGAGCTCGACCGCGGCAAGGCCGTAGAGGGCATGCTGAAGGCGACGGCCGCCGTTGAACGTCCCCTTGAAATCGTCGCGCCAGAAGCCGCCGGTCTTGTAGTCGAGCACCTCGAACTCTGACGGACCGATCCTGTCTATGCGGTCAATCCGCCCGGCGATCCGGAAGATGAGCCCGCCGCCAAGGTTGATTTCCACCGGTTCCGCCCGTGCGAGCGCCTCTTCGTTCCCGCCCAAGGGCCGGCCGAACGACACCTCGAACCCGAGCGGCTCCGACGAAGAGTCCTCGCACTCCCCTTCCAGGAACAGCTCGACATCCGCCAGCAGATCACGGCTCTCACGCTCGAGAATCTCGGCGGTCGCCGCCGGCATCTCGCGGTTCAACCGCGCAAGCGTGTCCTTTGCCAGCGCCTCGAGCCAGGCACCATCCATCCTGACATCAGGACAACGGTTCGCGTCGCGGCAGCGGCGAAGGAGCGCCGCGTAGATGTCGTGCAGCTGGGAACCGCGTGTGAGCGGGTCGAGCCAGACATCCTTGTCACGCTCCGCGGCCTCCAGCGGGCGGAGCCCGAGACCCCGCTTCAGGAAGAACTGGTAGGGGCACTTGGCCGCACCTTCAAGATCGGTCACGGAGAACGCGTTGCCCTCGGCACACGGATCGAGTGCCCCGCCGGCGGCGGGAACATGACCGTCGAACTCGGTGAAGTGCGAGGACTCGCGGTGTGCCTGGGCCATGCGGCCACGCGCAACTGCCGGGAACGACGCCTCGACGACCTCCACCCCCTTTCCACCGCTGCCGGCAACACTGCGGAGCCACCAGGCAGACCCGGTGGCGGCGCCTTCCCGCTCTCGCGGGACTACGGAGACGGGCTCGCCAAGCGCGGCCTTCATCTGCTGATACGAGGCAGCTCCGTCACCCTGCTGAAGGCGGAACGCCTGGAGCATCAGCCACGAGGCATACGTTTCTCGAAATTCGCGCGTGTCCCGGCAGGAATAGCTGAAGGTAATCGCCGGAGCAACAGCAGGGCTTGAAGGTTGGGAGTTGGGGGTTGAAGGTTGGCAGCTCCACGCCGCAAGACGACCGAGCACGCCGTACACGGCCTCGTCAATCCTGTCGGCCGACAGCTTGAGCGCCTCTGAGGTGGCCGCGCGCTCCGGATCCAGGAGCACTGGGTCTTCAGACGCGGTTGGAAAGACGCGGCCTTCTTCGAGGCCTGCGACATACAGGTGCGGTCTGCCGGAATATCCCGCCCGGTGCAGGCGTCAAGCGTAAAGGTGTCCTGGCCGCGGCCGCTCGGCGGCGACCTGCAGCGACTCGACGCGTTCACGGACGAAGTGCAGCGCCTCCTGCAGGGAACAGGAGAAGGCGCCGAGCGCACGCAGCTCGGAGATGTGGTCGATCAACGCCGCAGCCGCGCGGTGATCGAGCCGGCCGGCGCGCGACGTGGACCGCTCCACATACGCAAGCACACCGTCGACGACAGCCTGGAGCGGAATTTCTCCTTCGGACGAGGGTTCCGGAACGGAGGCGATCATCCTGCCAATCCATTCCGCAACGGCTCGTGTCAGCCCGGCTTTCTTCCCGGCCGCCTCGCGTTCCTCGTCATCCAGGTCGCGGTCGATTGAACGTGCCTCGTAGCTCTTCTCCAGCAGGCCGAGCGACAGCTCGTAGGTCGCGCGTCCCCAGCCAGCCTCTGCGCGCGCCAGCGTGCGT
>JACCXG010000628.1 GCA_013697225.1 Acidobacteriota bacterium | reverse complement strand
CGAGCTCGTCTGGCAGTCGCGTGTGGGGGGCACGTTCTCTGCCTCCCCGATCGCCGTCAACGGGCGGATCTACCTGTTCGACGAAGACGGCAAGACCACGGTGATCGAGGCAGGGCGCGAGTTCAAGCCCCTTGCCGAGAACACCCTGGACAACGGATTCATGGCCTCTCCGGCCGTGGGGGGCAACGCGCTGTACGTCCGCACCCGGACGGACGTCTACCGCATCGAAGAAGCACAGTAGAGAGGGGGCCGTCGGCGGCCGGGACTGGACCAGTCGCGTGGGCGCCACGGAACCACCGTGTCAGCCGTGGCAGTCGCGTGGGTCATTGCCTGGACAGGCGTCACCGGTGCGATCGTGGGCGCTCGTTCCGCGGAGCAGGTGGACGGCTGGATTGCCGCCTCCCGGGTTCGACTCTCCGGGGAGGATCTCGAGGAGATCGGACAGGCCGCAGAGGCCGCCGCTCACATTCCCGTGTAGGCCTCGGCCCGACCATCGTGCTCCGGGTTGGCACTGCTGGTGTCCGCCCGTCACCGGATCCGGCTGTCCACCTCCCGCAGCCGCCCTGCCTCCGCACAATCGAGCCGCTGCTTGCGATTTCCACCAGGTGGAGCCCCGGGAGGCCGTACGCTGAATGATGCTCCCGAGAGGCCCGCGAGAGGTCCGCAGTGTCGAGTCCCTGCGCGAGCTACTGGCCCCGTACGCACCGGACGTATCAGCGGGTGCGACGCTATCTGCGCGAGCGTTGCGCGGCGGGCTCACAGCCGATCTCACCCGCGTCTCGGCGACAAGGCCCGGTGCCGCACCGGAGCAGTTCGTCATCAAGCCGGTCGGGGAGAACGAGCTTGAAAGCGCGGCGTACGCAGCGCTCGCCCGGTCGGGGATGTCCGACCTGGCGCCCCGGCTGCTCGGCACCACGGGTGCCGACGGGCAGAGCTTCCTGCTTCTGGAGTACGTGTCGCGTTGGAAGACCTGGCCCTGGCGCGACGAACCGTATGCCCGCATGGTCATCGAGGCGCTTGCGCGGCTGCATGCGTCGCGGATCGAGTGGACGGCCGATTCCCGCTACGACGCGCATCTGGGGACGTCTGCCGCCTACACGATCGATCTGCTTCGGTGTGCGGCGCAGAGCTTCAGGGATCCCCGCCTGAGCGGCGGCGTTCGCGCCGTCAAAGCACTGGCCGCACGACTGCCTGCCGCGCGCGCGCAACTCCTTTCCGCCCCCGTGTTCCTGCACGGCGACGTGCACCCGGGGAACGTCGTCATCAGGTCGGAGCGCGGACGCCGGCGGGCCGTTCTGCTCGACTGGGGACGCGCGCGGCTGGGTTCCCCTTTCGAGGATGTCGCCTCGTGGCTTCAGTGCCTCCGCTACTTCGAACCATCGGCCGCGCGCCTTCACGATCGGCTGCTGCTGCACTACGTGCGCTCGGCCGGGCTCGGCGATCGGATCACAGCGGTCCACCGTCGTGAATACTGGGTCGCCGCCGGATCCAACGCGCTCGCCGGGGCGCTCGGGGTGCATCTCTCGAGTGTGCTTGCAGCGCGGACGCCGATATCACGCGCACGCGCGATGGCAGCGGCGATGGACTGGATCAGGATCGTGAGGCGGGCCGTCGCGTATCTGGATCTGTCAGGTGATGAACCCCAGCGGCCCTCCTGATCCCCACGAGACGCGGGTCACTCCTCCGAACGCGGGGCGGTCCCGATCCCACCTGGCGGAGCTCCACCCGTGCACCATGCCGAGAACCTGCGTCACCACGCCGGTGTGCCGCGCTGCAAGCGTGTCCAGTCCGGTTCTGACGCGGTCGCGGAACTCGGCGTAACTCTCCCCGCCCGGCCAGCGGAAGTGCTCGTCGGTCTGCTCCACATTGCGCCTCCAGAGGTCCGGGAACCGCCGGCGCACATCGTCCAGAAAGAGACCGTCCAGCTCGCCGCAGTTGATCTCCCGCAGCGCATCGCAGTTCGATGGCTCGAGACCAAGCGGGCCTCCTATGAGAACGGCCGTCTCCCACGCGCGTCGGAGGGGGCTCGCGTAGAGGGCTGGCGCACCGGACAGGGCCAGCGCCTCGGCGACCGTGGCAGCAACGCGCACACCAGGCTCGCCAAGCGGCGGATCGAACCACCCGCACAGGCGGCGCTCAGGCGCCCACTGCGCGTCTGGCGGCGCGTGTCGGACGAGCAGCAGGCGTGTCACCTTCCGGCAGTCCGCCCACACACGCACGCCAGCATCGTCCCAGGACCTCGCCCTCTGGGATCGTCTGCATCCCGGGCTGCCGGCCACCTCCGCCAGGCGCAAGAGGTGACCAGCGGAGCTGTTACTTGTTCAGAGCGAAGTTCGTGATGAACACGTCAGAGTTGTGGCTCGTGCGGATTCCCGTCAGGCCGTCGGT
>JACCXG010000625.1 GCA_013697225.1 Acidobacteriota bacterium | reverse complement strand
GCAGCTCCGCTTCCAGCCGTTCGGTGGCGGTCAGGCGGTCCGCGAGTGCGCGGGTCCGGTCGGCGAGGGCCTGATTCAGCTCCAGGATCTGCTGCCGCCGCTCACCAGCCACGCGTTCGGCCTCGGCCGCAACAGCGTGGGCCGTTTCGCGCGCCTCCAGCGCTGCTTCCTTCCGCAGCGCCTCGGCATCCCGTTCCGCCTGTTTCACAATCGTCGCCGCGGTGATCTCGGCCTGAGCTACGAGCCGTTCGACGGCTGCGCGTGCGTCATCACCGGCAGCCTGGGGGACCTGGCGGCGTAGCGCACCAGACCTGAGGACGAGATATGCGATGAGGGAGAGGAAGACGAGGACGAGGAGAACACTCACCGCCGTGGCAGTCGAGCCCATGGGTTCCCCGTCGCAAGAAGCGAAACCTGAGCCCAGACGAGGTCAGGCGGTCGGCTTGTGATTGAAAAAGAATGGAGCGAAAGGCCCCGCTTTGCCGTGTGGGGAGGTCGAATGAACCTGCTCAAAGCAGGTGGAACCGCTGCACAAGCTGCGCTTCAGGCTTCCTCTTGCAGAGGCATGCACACCGCGCGGCATCGCGATTCTCTTATGGTGAAACGTTGGCTCAAACGAGCCTCCGAGAAACCATCACGTACAAAGCAGGGAACTGAAACTCCTGTCCGATCTTACAGGTGAATAGCCCGGCGAGCAAGAGTTGAAGCGTTCGTCGGACTCAGCGGACGGCTGGCTGCGGCTGCTCGAGCCCCAGAGCAAGATCGACCATCCGCTCGAGCGCGGCCGCCCGTCGCCGGATGACGGCCTGATCGCTCTGCACCTCGTCCGAGGCACGGAAGAACTCGTCTGCGATGTTGATGGCTGCCAGGACCGCCAGCTTCAGAGTGTCTCCCGCCTGGGATTCTCTGGCTGCCAGCCGCATCTTCTCATCCACATAGGAGGCGAGCTCGGCCACGTACTCCGGCTCGAGCCCGCTGCGGATGGGATACCGCTGCCCGTGAATCTCGACATGGACGACGCGTGACTCGGACATCCCGTTCAGCAGTCTCTTTCGCCGGGCTCTGCCGCGAGGCGGACAGGAGAGATGTTCATCAGACTAGAGGTTGAGGCTCTCGATCTGCTGCAGCATGTCGTCAACGCGCGAGCGGATGAGATCGCGCTCCTCGCGCAGCGCGAGCATCTCGCTGCCCGTTGATTCCGCATCCGACAGCCGTGCGCGTGCCGAATCCAGCTCGCGCGAGAGGCGGGCGTTTTCTTCGGCAGCCTGCGAGTGGTCGGCACGAAGCCGATCGATCATCCCGACCAGGAGCTTGACCTTTTCCTCGAGCCGGTCGATGGGCTCGAGATCAACGGAGCGTGTTGCAATACCAGCTTTTGCCACGGAGGCCTCGATGTGAAGTCGGTGAACCCGGCAACCCGGGAACTGAACCGGTGAACTCGTAACGTTTGTAAACCCGCCCTCTGGCCGAGACGCGGCTCCTCAGCGCTGCACGGCGCCGTGTGTCTCCCGGAGCGCGGACAGAATGCCGTCCATTGCCGTCTGAACGTCCTCATCGGTGAGCGTGCGATCGGCCCCACGGAAGGTGAGTCGCACTGAAAGGCTGATCTGCCCCTCGGGAACGCCCTTTCCGGTGTAGCGGTCGAACTCGACGATGGAGATCAACGTCGACGGCGCTGACGAACGGATAGTGCCACGAACCGCCGCCGCAGGCAAGACTTCGGGCACCAGAATCGACACGTCCCGCACGACCGAGGGATAGCGCGGCAGCGGCTCGGCCCTGAGGTCCTCCCCGGCGTCGGCGTCGAAGAGCACCGACAGGTCGAGCTCGGCCACGTAGATCTCCTCGCCCGCCGGGAACCCCCGTTCTTCGGCTACAGCCGGGAGCAGTTGTCCCAGGACACCAAGCACCGTATCTGCGGACCCCGAGCGGACGTGCAGCGTGGCCGCGCGCCCCGCGGCCAGGTAGGCACGCTCTGCCGGGCGGGTGTCGAACTCGATGCCGAACGTCGCGCACGTCCGTTCGAGGACCCCCTTGATGTCGAAGAAGTCCACGGCTCGGTCCTCGAGCGACCAGTGCGGCCCGCTGGCGGCGCCGCACCACGCCAGGGCCGCGGCACGTCCTTCCCCCGTTCCAGGAAGGAACCGGCTGCCGATCTCGAAGAGGCGGATGTCCCGTTGCGCGCGGCGGCGGTTGTGGGCGCAGGCGTCGACCAGGCCCGGGAGCAGCGACGGACGGAGTACCGCGTACTTTTCCGACAGCGGGTTGGCCAGGAGCGCGGGCTCAGCGCCAGGAGGGCAGAAGGGACGTGCGGCCGCCGCCTCGATGAAGGCAAACGTCATGGCTTCCGAGAAGCCACTCGCAATGAGGGCCTGGCGCAGCAGGCGCTCCCGGGTCAGCACCGCGGCGGGGGGCGGCTGGGGAGAGGCCAGAGGAGGGAACGCCGCGGGGATCCGATCGAATCCGAAGTGACGGCCGACCTCTTCGATGAGGTCCGCCTCTCGGGTGACGTCTACCCGGAACCCGGGGACCGTCACCTGCCACTCCTCGTCCCCCCCATCGACGCCAAACCCGAGCGGTCGCAGGATGCGCGGCACGTCGCCAGGAGGCACCGCCTGCCCGAGGAGACGCGCGATACGCTCGAGGCGCAGCCGTACCTGCCGCTCGCCCGGGCGGGAGGGGTAGCAATCGACCAGCGGGCCCGCCGGCAGCCCGGCGCTCATCTGCGCAAAGAGCGCGCCGGCGTGGGCGATGCCCGCCGGCGGGGCATCGATATCAGCCCCGCGCTCGAAGCGCGTGGACGCCTCCGTCTTCAGCCCCAGGCGCTTGCTCCCCCGCCTCACCGCGGGTGGATGGAAGCAGGCGCTCTCGAGCACGATCCTGGTCGTGGAGGCGTCTATTTCGGAGTCCCGGCCGCCCATCACGCCCGCCACCGCCGTCGCGCGTGAAGCATCGGCAATCACCAGCATCTCTGCGTCCAGCCGCCGCTCCACGCCGTCCAGCGTCTGAAGGGTCTCTCCAGTAAGGGCGCGGCGGATCACCAGCCGTCCCCCGTCCAGGCGGGCCAGGTCGAAGGCGTGCATCGGCTGCCCCATCTCGAGCATCACGTAATTGGTGACATCGACGATGTTGTTCACGGGGCGGACACCGGCGGCCTGGAGGCGGTCCGAGAGCCAGGCGGGGGAGGGAGCCACCTTCACGTCGAACACCTGCGCACAGTAGCGCGGACACAGATCCGCGTCCCGCAGATCTACTTCGACGGTAACGTCGCCTGTCGGGAGGGGAACAGCAGGCGGAGTGACCTTCAGCGGGGTGTTCCAGATCACGGAGGCTTCCCGCGCCATCCCGAGATGGTTCAGGCAGTCCGGGCGGTTGGCCGTAATCTCGAAGTCGATCACTCCAGGGGGCTCGGTCTCGATGGCTGCCACCTCGAAGCCACGCAACCCGAGCTCCGCCGCGACCGTGGCGATGTCGCCAGGGATCTCAACGAGCTCCGACAACCACTCGTGCACGATTCTCACGGCCGGAACTGCTCCAGGAAGCGCAGGTCGTTCTCGTAGAAGAGACGGATGTCCTCCACGCCCCATTTGAGGAGCGCGATTCGTTCGATGCCCATCCCGAACGCGAAGCCGGTGAAGCGCTCCGGATCGTATCCGACGGCTTCGAACACCGCCGGGTGGACCATCCCGCTTCCGAGCACTTCAATCCAGCCGGTGCCTTTGCACATCGGGCACCCGCCTGCGCCCGATGGATCCATTCCGGGGTTCGGCGCGGCAAGACCCGCAGCGCCCGATGGATTCATTCCGGGCTTCGGCGCGAGGCGTCCCCGGCCGCCGCAGGCAGCGCAGCTGATATCGAGCTCCGCGCTGGGCTCGGTGTAGGGGAAGAAGCTTGGACGCAGCCGCACCTGGCGTGCGTCCCCGAACAGCTCGCGTGCGAACGCCGTGAGGATCCCCTTGAGATCCGCCAGCGACACCCCCTCGCCGACCACCAGTCCTTCGACCTGCGTGAACATCGGCGTGTGGGTCAGGTCGAACTGATCGCGCCGGTACACTCGCCCTGGCGCGATCAGCCGCACGGGGGGGCTGTTCCGCTCCATGTAGCGGATCTGCATCCCGGAGGTGTGCGTCCGCAGGAGCGTTGCCGCGGTTCCGGCCAGTGAGCGGACAGGGGAGGACAGGTAGAGCGTGTCCTGCATGTCCCGCGCAGGATGCTCCGGCGGCATGTTCAGCGCCTCGAAGTTGTGGTAATCGTCCTCGAGCTCGGGGCCCTCGATGACGAGGAACCCGAAGCGCGTGAAAATCCCCTCGATCCGCTCCCTCAGGAGGCTGAGGGGATGGCGGTGCCCGATGACGGGCTGACGCCCGGGCAGCGTGACATCAACCGTGCCCTTCGGAGGCCGCGCCTGCGCTGCCGCTTCGAGGCGCGCGGTGAGAGCGGCCTCGATCTCCGCTTTGAGTGTGTTGGCCAGCTGGCCCAGGCGGGGACGCTCTTCGATCGGGGCGGAGCCAAGCGACTTGAGGAGGCCCGACACGAGCCCCCCCTTGCGTGCGAGATACCGATCGCGGACTCCCCGGAGATCGGACTCGGTCCGGGCCCCGGTCAGTTCCTGCTCGAACTGCTGACGGAGGGACGTGAGGGCCTGGCCGGGGTCCGCCATCCCCCTCAGGCTTGCGCGGGGTCGACGGGGGCCGGCCGCGCGTCGGCGGCGGTCCTGGCCAGATGGGCGAACGCTGCCGGGCTGGCGATCGCCAGCTCGGCGAGCTGCTTCCGATCGATGGGATTCCCAGCGGCCTTCAGGCCGGAAATCAGCTGGCCGTACGTCAGGCCGTTCTCCCGCGCGGCCGCGTTGATCCGCACCACCCAGAGCCGCCGGAAATCACGCTTCTTCCGCCGCCGGCCGACAAACGCATACTTCAGCGCGGTGTCGACGGACTCCTTCGCGGAGCGGTATAGCTTGCTCTTTGTCTGATAGAAGCCCTTCGCCCGTGCGAGCAGCTTCTTGCGCTTGGCGCGGCGGACGTTTCCCCTCTTGACTCTCGGCATTGTCTAATCCTGAATTCCTTACTGTTGCTTCCCGCTTCCCGCTACCAGCTTCCCGCTGCGAGTTACCAGTTGCCAGTTGCCAGTCACCAGTTACCAGCTTCCAGTTGCCCCCTAGTTGGGCATCATCCGGCGGAGCTTGGCCTGGTCGGCGTCCGATACCAGAACCGTCCCGCGCAGTCTGCGCTTCCGCGCGCGGGTCTTGCTCGTCAGGATGTGCTGCTTGAAGGCATTGGCCCGGACGAACTTGCCGGTCCCGGTCTTCTTGAACCGCTTGGCGGCCCCTTTGTGTGTCTTCAGTTTCGGCATGACTGCTGTTCCGCGCCCGACCGGCGCTACTCCTTTGGTGTACTCTCCGCCGCTTCCGGCTCCGCGGCCACCGCGGCCGCTTCAGGCGCGGGTGCCGGGCCCGGTGAGGGGACGAGGGCGGGTCCCGATGCGGCCTCACGGGCTGGCTTGGGGCTCGTGCGCTTCGCCCCCGCCCGTCCCGAGAGGATCGTGTGCATCTGGTTACCTTCCTGCCGCGGCGCCGTCTCGGCGATGGCAACCTCGGTCAGATCCTCGATCAGCCGCTGCAGGATGCGCCGCCCGATCTCCGGGTGCGCCATCTCACGGCCCCTGAAGAAAATCGTCGCCTTGACCTTGTCCCCGTCGGCCAGGAAGCGCTCGATGTGCTTCTTCTTGAACTGATAGTCGTGCTCGTCCACCTTCGGCCGGAACTTGATCTCCTTGACCTCGATGAACTTCTGGTGCTTCTTCGCCTGCCGGGCGCGCTTCTGCTCCTGGTACTGGTAGCGCCCGAAATCCATGATCCGGCACACCGGCGGATTGGCCGTGGCCGCAATTTCTACCAGGTCGAGCCCCTTCTGCCGCGCGATGGTCAGCGCCTGCTGCGGCGGCATGATGCCCAGCTGCTCCCCGGTGTCGTCGATGACCCGCACCTCGCGGACCCTGATCCGTTCGTTCACCCGCGTGCGGTCTTCCCGCCGCGGGTTTCGGTCGAAAGCTATAGCAACCTCCGGTGAACTGCGTCCCCTGGCGCGCCCCTGGCGCGGGAGATGTCAAACTCGAACATTCAGGTTCTCCGCCGATACGGCCTGGGGCGCCGCCGCCCGCGTCAGCACTTCCGTCAGGGCAGCCTGCGCGAAGGCGTCTACCGGCCTGGCGCCCAGGTCGCCGCCGGCTCGATGCCGAACGCCCACCGTTCCCTCCGCTTCCTCCCGGTCCCCGACGACCAGCATGTAGGGAACTTTCTGGATCTGAGCTTCGCGAATTTTATAACCAATCTTCTCCTGACGCTCATCAAGCGTCACGCGCAGCCCGGCAGCAGCAAGCCTCCCGCGCACCGACTCGGCGTACGGGAGATGCCGGTCGGCAATCGGCAGGACCCCCACCTGGACGGGAGCCAGCCACATCGGGAACGCTCCAGCATAGTGCTCGATCAGCAGCGCGATGAACCGTTCGAAGCTGCCGAAGATGGCCCGATGGATCACCACCGGCCGGTGCTCGGCATTGTCGGCCCCGATGTATTTCAAATCGAACCGCTGCGGAAGCTGGTAATCGAGCTGAATCGTGGCGCACTGCCACTTCCGGCCAATCGCGTCCGTGATGTCGAAATCAATCTTCGGCCCGTAGAAAGCCCCGTCTCCCTCGTTCACCGAATACGCCTGACCGGCGGCGTCGAGCGCCGCCTTCAACGCGGCCTCGGCATGGTCCCACGTGGCCACTTCCCCGAGGAACGACTCGGGACGGGTGGAAAGCTTGGCCGAGTACTCCAGGCCGAAGTCGGCATGCACCCGCTGGACCAGACGCAGCAGCGATTCGACTTCCGCGGCGATCTGGTCCTCCGCCACGAAACAGTGCGCATCGTCTTGAGAGAACTGCCGCACGCGCGTGAGGCCGCTCAGGACGCCGGACGCCTCGTTCCGATGGAGCGGCGTCTGCTCGTGGAAGCGAATGGGCAGATCGCGATAACTGCGGACCTGACTGGCGAACACGAGCATGTGGCCCGGGCAGTTCATCGCCTTCATGCCCATCTGCTCCCCCTCGCTCTCGATGAGGAACATGTTCTGCCGGTAGTGATCCCAGTGCCCGGAGGCCTCCCACAGCGCCTTGTTGAAGACGATCGGCGTCTTCAGCTCGACGTAGCCGGCGGGGAACAGCACCTCGCGCATGTAGCCGGCCAGAATGTTGTACAGCGTCGTGCCGTTGCTCAGCCAGAACGCGGCGCCGGGTGCCCACGGGTGAAACGTGAACAGACCCAGCTCCTTGCCGACCTTCCGATGATCGCGCCGCTTGGCTTCCTCGATCCGCTGGATGTAGGCCTTCAGGTCGCTCTCGCTGAAGAAGGCCGTTCCGTAGATGCGCTGCATCGGCTGATTGCGCGCATCTCCCTTCCAGTACGCATTCGAGGTGTTCAGCAGCCTGAAGGCTTTCAGCCGCCCCGTGGAGGGCACGTGGGGGCCGACACAGAAGTCGATGAAGGTCTCGCGGTCCCCGATCGTGTAGCAGGAAACCTCGGCCTGACCTTCCGTCTTCTCCTCGATCAGCTGCACCTTCAGCGGCTCCCCCCTGTCCGCGAAGAACCGCTTCGCCTCCTCGCGCGGGATCATCTCCCGCTCGAAGCGCAGATCCTTCGAGGCCAGCTCTTTCATCCTCGCCTCTATCGCGGCGAGATCCTCGGGCACGAAGGGGCGGTCCACGACGAAGTCGTAGAAGAACCCGTCCTCGATCGCGGGACCGATCCCGCACTGCGCGCCGGGAAACAGGCTCGTCACCGCCGCAGCCATCAGATGCGCCGTGCTGTGGCGGTAGAGCGCCAGCGCTTCGGGACTGCCCGTCGTGACAATCCGTAGACGGGCGTCCCCCTGGATGGGAGCACCCAGATCGACCAGCCGGTCGTCGACGATGGCGGCAAGCGCCGCTCGGGCGAGGCCGGGAGAGATCTGTCCCGCAATGTCCGCCGGCGTGGTTCCGGCGGGCACGCGACGGCTCGAGCCGTCGGGCAGCGTGACGGAGATCTCGTTCATGAAGCTGTCGGTGGCAGTGGGCTCCCTGGCGCCTGCACCGGTGCTCCGGTGCCGGCGCGCCGAATGCGGTTCGGGGGAAGTGGTAGGCACGGGCAGACTCGAACTGCCGACCTCCTGCGTGTCAAGCAGGCGCTCTAACCAACTGAGCTACGCGCCTATGTCTTGAAAACACTGGCCTTACCGAATGGGACAGTCTAGCAGAGAGGGGTGAGACCGACAAGCGGGAAGCTGCGCCTTCGCCCGTTATGCGGCCTTCTTGGTGCGCAGATGCTCCAGTGCGGCGTCGAGCATGACATCCTGGTCGGGCGCCGCGGCGCCGAACTCGAGGGTGGGCTCTTCTATCCGGACATCGGGCTCGAGCCCTCGGCCATGAATCGGCTCCCCCGCAGGCGTGAGGTATCGCGCGTAGGTCAGCCACAGCCCGCGATTTTCCGGGAGCTGCACCAGCTTCTGCAGCCCCGCACGGCCGAGCGTCCGTTCGCCAAGGATCTCACCGCGGCCGTTGCCGTCGATGGCGGCGATGAAGAGCTCCGCAGCCCCGGTTGTTCCGTTCGTTACCAGCAGCGTGACTGGCAGGTCGATCGTGCCGTCGGTCGCTGCAGCCTGAACTTCGGTGCGGTCGGCCTTGTCCCGGCCCGCCTTGATCGCCAGCGTGCCTGACTTGACGAACAGCCGCGCCGCAGCCAGCCCATTCTCGAGCGGGCCTTCCGCGGTTCGGCGCAGGTCGATCAGCAGTGACGCGGCTCCGGACTTCCTGAGCTCGAGCGCCTTCCGCTGAAGCTCCTCCGGCGCACCGGCGCGGAACGTGGCAACCCGCAGGTAACCGAGGTCTGCGCCGATCATGCGCCCGCTCACCGACGGGCCATTCCAAGCCTCACGCACCAGCGTCACGTCGTGCGGCTCGGCGGCATTGCCGCGGATGACCGTCACCGTCACGCTGCTGCCGGGCTTGCCCCTCAGGAGGCGCGTCCCGTCGAACACCGACATGTCGCGCGTGGGGGTCCCGTCGATGGCCCGGACGTAGTCTCCGGTCTGGAGGCCTGCCTTCCCAGCAGGGGAGCCGTCACGTGCGGCAATCACACGCAGGTAGTACTGCCGCGTCAGCTCCAGGCCGACCTCTCCGTCCGGCAGCGTTTCTCCAGCGGCAAGGGCACGCACCTGCTTCGGCTCCAGGTAGGAGGAATCCGGATCCAGGCCGTCAGCCAGGCCGCGCATCGCACCCCCCATTGCCCGCTCGACCCCAACCTCTTCCACGTAGTTCGACATCACCAGGTTCACGACGTCCTGGAACACGCGCAGATGGCGAAAAGAGCTCTCGCCGGAGCCGCGCTCCTGTCCCACCAGGCCGCCAACCACGACAAAGGCAAGCACGGGTGTCGATACAAGCAGGATTGAGAGTCGGGTCTTTGCAGTCATGGATGTCCAGGCAGGCGCACGCCCGCGAATACGTCCAACGTGGGAACGCAATACCGCGGGGGCCCGAATCACGGGCTCCCTGACAGCCATTGTACGGGATCGACAGCCTCGCCGTCGACGCGTAACTCGAAGTACAGGGCGGGGTTGCCGCCCGGGCTTGCGCCGGAAGTGCCGACTCGTGCCCCGGCGGGGACACTGTCCCCCCAACTGACCTCCATGGACCCGAGATAGCCGTACAACGAGTAGTTGCCGCCGCCATGATCCAGGATGACGAGGTTCCCATACCCCGAGAAACTGTCGGCGAAGGCGACCGAGCCCGACAGAACGCTGCGGACCGCTCGACCCACCGGGCTCCCTATCTCCATCCCGTTTCTGACGATCGCTTCTCCCGCCGGGCCGGGGGGCTGCCGCCCGAAAGGACGCACCACCGGCCCCTGGAGAGGCCATGGCAGTTCGCCGCGGACGGCACGAAGCGAGGACGCCGGACGACCCCGCTGCAGCCCGGCCAGCGAGGCCTGCAGCTTTTCCTGAGCCGCCTGCAGTTCTCGCGTCAGCTGCACGTTCAGGTCCCGTCTCGCGTCGATGGAGTTCACCAGCGCCGTGCGGGAAGCGATCGCACGATCAAGCGCGGAGCGTGCCCGGACGGCTTCGGCCTGGAGTGTTTCAAGCTCGTCAGCACGCTCCTGCAGCGTGTTGCGCTCGGCTGCGAGCGCGTCCACGGTTGCGTAATATTCGTTCACCCTCGCGCGATCGATCGCGGTCAGGCTCCCTGCCAGGCGGTACGCGCGGCCGAGGGTCTGCAGCTCTCCGACGCCCAGGAGCAGCCGCCAGTACCCGCCGCGTCCGAGCTTGTACAGATGGACGAGCCTGGATTCGACATCCGGCAGATCCGTCTCCGCCGTGCGGGCGAGTTCCGCGGCCCGTGCCTCCGCGGCGTCGCGCTTCTGCCGTGCGTCGGCCCTCTCTCGCTCGATCTTCGACAACTGCTGCAGGCTGAGCTGGCGCTCCACCTCGCTCTTCCGGAGTTCGCCAAGAAGAGTGCGCTGCTGCGATGCCAGTGCGTCGGCTTCCTTCCGCAGCGTGTCCAGCCGCTCGGCAGGGCTCTGGGCTCCAGGCGCGGCAGCTTCCTGACCGGGCGCCGCGAGTGTCCGGGCGGGCATCGGGGAGGCGGCCGCACAGAGCACAATCGCCAGGACGAGCGGGTGAGACGCGCGGTCAGAAGGCCGGTGTCCCATCGATCTCCGCAGGTATGGGAACGTTGAAGTACTTCAGGACCGTCGGCGCGATATCCATGATTGATGGATCAGGACGCTCGAGCCGCCTGTTCGTGATCAGCACACCCGCTGTGGTGGAGAAGTCGTACCCGCCATGGTCGCCGCTCCACTTCTTCATGTTCGGGTACACCAGACCCTCCGGCGCCCCCCCCAGCGTCGTCTGCCACGACACCCGGTAGCCCTCGTGCATGCCGACCTGCAGATCCGGCGCCGCGTGAATGTAGGGGCCCGAGTAGATCTC
>JACCXG010000623.1 GCA_013697225.1 Acidobacteriota bacterium | reverse complement strand
CGCCCCAGCAGCGTCAGCGTGTCATCCAGCTGCGCCGCCAGGACCTCCCGAATGTCCCCGTCCGGAACACGCTCGATGTATCTGAAGTGATAGGCGGCCGCCTCGTCTGGCCCGGGCGGCCCGCTCAGTAGAGTCGAGAATTCGGCGGTCGTCCCGTTCTCATACGCCATCCAGTGATCTCCTCAGGTGCTGTCCGGAGTTCCGAAGTCGGTCCTCTACGACCTCTTCCTGAGCCGACGACGAATGTGTGTCCGTCCTCCACCGTGCTAATCAGCTGGACGAACTCGTCTACAGGGCATGATCAGCAGCAGCGCCTGTCGTGCGGTCCCTGCCGTGAGTCGCCTGAATGTTCAGGTTGAACTCGCGGGCGTTGGTCTTGCCGGCCCGTATTGCCGTGTAGAGACAGTGACACTATGGTCGTGTATTCCAGATGTCCACGTGCCAGCGCCAGCGCCCATCCTCCTGCTTCCAGATGACCACGTACTTGAACCGAACCTGCTGTCCAGACAATAGCCCGATATCCGCATGTCCGATCTCATAGGGCACATCGCTGACGGTCTCCAGGGCCATCGTGGACAGCTCCACCGAACGAATACCGAGCTGCTGTGCGGCTGTCTCCCAGAACTGGACGATGGCGTCGCGCCCCTCCAGCAACGGCGAATCCGGTGGAAGCACGCGCGCATCCTGTGTGTACACTTCTCGGGCGGCGCGACCGGGATCCCCGGCATTGAACGTCTCGACGAACTTTCGATTCGCGTCATCTATGCTGCGGCGCACCTCGTTCATCACCCATCCCGGTCCGAGTCGCGTTCAGTCTACTCTCAGCGGCCCACCAGGCCGAGCTACGGCATCCCCCATGCAGGACGGCCCAGCACCGACCGCTCGCGAAGCCGCTGCCGCCGATCGGGAATGGCTACCCGCCGTTGTTGACGGAACCTGGGCCTCGGCATCTCGATCGACGAGGAAAAACCGGACGATGGCTCGCTCGTGGATTGGTAGTTGATGTGATTTCGGGCCACCCCGGCGGCACCGTGGATGTCAGGCTCTGCGCCCTGGCACCGTTGTCGCCCTTCTTGTGCATTGCGGCGGAATGATAGCCCGGTCCCTTCGACTGCCGCGGACAGGAGCTTCTTGCAGTTCGCTCCCATGGGTGCCGGCGAGTCGGCTATCCTGAGTGGGTCTGTCCCGATGTGCGATTGTTCGATCCCTGCGACCTCACGCCTGCCGGCTGCCGCTTCATGATGCGCGTCGTGTGGATATCGACCTGGTGCGCCGTCGTGCTCGCGGCCGTGACGCTGGCGCAGCATGGACCCGAGTCGGTCGTGAGCGGGACCAAACACTTCGAGAAGACGGTCATCGTGTCCGGCCTGGCGGACCCCTGGGAGGTGACCTGGGGTCCTGACGACAGGCTGTGGGTCACCGAACGCAGCGGCAGACGCATTACGCGGATCGACGTGGCGACCGGCGAGCGCCACGTGGCGGTGACGCTGGAGGAGGCCTCGGTGCCGGGCGGCCAGGACGGCGTGCTCGGCATGGCGCTACATCCCGAGCTGCTGCGCGGATCGGGCCAGGACTACGTGTATGTGGCCTACACGTACGTCGACCGCGACCGGCCGCCCGACCCGCGGGTGACCGACCCCGCGAGCCCGTATCGACATCTCTACGGCAAGGTCGTGCGCCTGCGCTACGACGCGGCAAGCGGCACGCTCGGCAATCCCGTGGACCTCCTCACCGGCCTGCCGGCGAGCAACGACCATAACGGGCTGCGGCTCGCGATCGCCGCCGATCGCACGCTGCACACGACCATCGGCGATATGGGGAACGGCCAGTTCGGCCACGTCTGCCATCCCATTCAGTCGCAGCGGCTCCCGACGCGCGAGGAGATCGCCAGGCACGACTACTCGGCCTACGAGGGCAAGACGCTGCGCATGGACCTCGACGGCTCCATACCGGCGGACAATCCCGAGCTCGCCGGCGTGGTGAGCCACGTCTATACCTACGGCCACCGCAACCCGCAGGGCCTCGCGTTCGGACCGGACGGGACGTTGTACGCCACCGATCACGGGCCCAAGACCGACGACGAGGTGAACGTGCTGAGGGCGGGCGGCAACTACGGCTGGCCGCTCGTGGCGGGTATGCGCGATGACAAGGGGTACGAGTACGCGCGCTGGTTCGAGTCGACCACGCCGTGCCCCGGGCTGACCTTCAGCGATCTCGAGATCCCGCCGTCGGTGCCGCGCGATCCCGAGCGGACGTTCCGCCCGCCCATCGTGGAACCAATCGCCACGCTGTTCACCGTGGTAACGGGTTTCAATTTCCAGGATCCAGCGTGCAAGGGGGTGCACTTCATCTGCTGGCCCACCGTGGGGCTCTCGAGCCTCGCGTACTACGGCGGGCGAGGGGAGACAGGCATCCCGGGGTGGGACTCAGTGCTCCTCCTCACGACGCTGAAGCGTGGCTCGCTTTACGTGCTGCCGCTCGATGCCACCCGCCAACAGGCCGCCGGGCCCATCCACCGCTACCTGCAGTCGGAGAACCGGTATCGCGACGTCGCCATGCACCGTGACGGGCGGACTCTCTACATTGCTACGGATTCGGGGGGACTCGTGGAAGCGCTGGGCGGCGGCTCGACGTCGAACCTCGAAAATCGGGGAGCCATCCTCGCGTTCAGGTACTTGGGCGAAGGGCGTGCCACGGAAGCCCCCCCGCGCACGACGCGAACCGAACCAGGCGAAACGAGGCCTGCCCGCGAACCGGAGCTGACGGGCGCGGGCGTGCCGCCGACCTTTACCGCCCGCCAGGCCGCGGCGGGTAGGCTGATGTACGACTCGCACTGCGCCGTGTGCCACGGCACGACGCTGACTAACGGTACGTTCGGCACGCCGCTCGCCGGCGAATACTTCCGCTGGCGCTGGAGCGGCCGGAGCGTGGCGGCCCTGTACGACAAGTCGCGCGACACCATGCCGCCCGCCAGGCCGGCGTCGCTCGCTGACGAGGCCTACGCCGGGATCCTCGCGTACATCTTCGAAGTGAACGGGATACCCGCTGGCGCCGCTGAACTGCCGCCCGGCGGCGACGCGCTGGCGCGCATGCGGATTCCCTGACACGGCGTTGGCCCGAACGCAGACAATCCACCGCGTCCCAACGCGACGGGGGAATGGCAAAAGAGGAGGTGCTCGCGATCGCGTCGCAGGTGGCCGCTGGCGAGTACCGCTTCCACCAGCGCCGGGGTCGTACTGCTGGCTCGCCTCGCGGAACACGCAACGGCCACTCCGAGAGTGTGCTGCTCCTCGACGGTGTAAGAGCATTCGGGCCCGGAGTGCTTCTTTCCGTAGGACTGCTTACGATCGTTATATTCGATGTAGATACATGGCTACGACTACGCGGGTGTCGAAGTGGGGCAACAGTCTCGGGTTGCGTCTTCCAAAAGCGGTTGCACGCGAGGTGCACCTTGACGAGGGGGACACCGTCCACGTGTCAGTGGACAACGGGGCCATTGTGATTCGTCCGAGCCGCCCCCGTTATTCGCTTGACGAGCTCGTCCGCCGTATCACTCCGAAGAACCGCCATGAAGAGAGCGACTGGGGCGGTCCGCTCGGGGACGAGGTGTGGTAGCCCGCAGCTACGTTCCTGATGCCGGCGACCTCGTCTGGCTGACGTTCGACCCGCAAGCCGGACATGAGCAGCGTGGGCGCCGACCAGCACTGATCTTGTCACCTCGAGCGTACAACGCGAAAGCGCGCCTTGCGATCGCTTGCCCGATCACAAGTCACGTGAAGGGCTACCCGTTCGAGGTTGCTCTGCCCGACGACGGCAAAGTAACTGAAGCGCTTCGAGGTCGAGCTGAACGCCAAGCCGTCGATCTGCAAAAAAATTACCACATCCAATGTGTGCACTTGCGGCCGCCCACGATCTCCGAGAGCGCCTGCTCGTAGTCGTCCTCCTGTGCTTCGACGAAGCGTTTTCAGGTCGTGTGGGTCGTCCACGATGCGTGTTTCGAGTGAGGCGGGAATGCGAGCCCGCAGCCGCCCGTCGAGCGTAGACCCGATTGCCGAATTCACGCCGGTCTTCGGGCGGAGCACGGCGGGCCTACGTCTGCTGCAACGTCCTGTTGGACAG
>JACCXG010000294.1 GCA_013697225.1 Acidobacteriota bacterium | reverse complement strand
GCCGCGGACCGCGGCGCAACCGGATTTCGGGTTTTTCCGCGGCAATTTCCTCTGGCTCAAGGCGACCATCGTGGCGGCGGCGCCTGGTGGAGAACCCGCCCCTGACGGGATCAGCGGCCGTTTCCGGAAGAAACCGGTTGTTTGACTAAACATCAACTCGCGCAGCCAACCAGCTTTGCCACTGCTGTAGGTCTGTCTCTCGTCGGTCCTCCGGATTCTACCGAGGTTTTGGAGACATTTGGAGACGTCGGCGGGCCAACTTGCGCGACCGCATCGAGTTATCTACGTCCGTGTCCGCTTCTGTGGACGGCATCGCTCACAGTGGCTCCGTGCCCTCGCCAAGGATTGCCAGATAGCGGTCATACGCAAACACGCGATTCCGCCGGTTGCCCGTCAACTCGCGCGCGAGGCCAAGATCAGCGAGCCCCGTCATGCCCTTCGCGGCGGTCGGAAACGACAGGCCGGTCCGGCGTGACACCTCATTCACCGTAAGCAGCGGTCGCTCGTGCAGCGCCTGCAACACCCTCAGCATCGCTGTTGCGGTTCGACCGCTGGCCTGAATCCGCGCAGCGTCTTCCTTGAACAGCGCGACGAGTCGTTGAGCGGTCTCGACTGCGCTGGTCGCGGTCGTGGCGACGCCTTCGAGGAAGAAGTCGACCCACGCTTCCCAGTCGCCAGACGTACGCACACGATCGAGCAGTCGATAGTACTCGTCACGGTGCTGCTTGAAATACAGGCTCAAGTACAGCAAGGGCTGCTGCAGTACTCCCGCGTTGTGCAGCAGAAGTGGGATGATCAGCCTTCCGATACGTCCGTTGCCATCGAGGAAAGGATGGATGGTTTCGAATTGTACGTGGGCCAGCGCCGCAGTCAGCAGGACCGGGTAGGGGCCCTCAGCCTCGTGGAACAAGCGTTCCAGAGCAGACATTGTGTCCTCGACGAGTGCGGGCGGCGGTGGCACGAAGTGGGCGTTCCCCGGCCGTGTTCCGCCGATCCAGTTCTGCGAGCGTCGAAACTCGCCCGGCTGCTTCTCACTGCCACGCCCGCTGGCAAGCAGCTTCTCGTGCATCTCTCGAATAAGGCGATTGGATAGAGGAAAGCCTCCACGCAGGCGCGCCATGCCATGCTCGAGCGCGGCCACGTGGTTCGACACCTCCACCACATCGTCGAACGGCACGCCAGGTGCCTCCTCAAGTTCGAACAGGAGCAGGTCGGACAGTGACGACTGCGTGCCCTCGATCTGTGACGACAGCACCGCTTCGCGCCGAATGTACGCGTAGAGAAACAGCTGCGGATCCGGCAACAGGTGTGTGATGCTATCGAGCCTGCCCAGCGACAACGTCGCTGTCTCGAGGAGGCGCTGTCGAGCGCCGCTCAACTCAAGTGGAGGTTGCGGGGGCAGAGGGTCCGGAACGAAGGCGCGGACCTCCTCCCCTCCTACCGTGGTTACCTCGTGGCGGCCGGTGGTGCCTCGCTCCATGGCTATTTAAGTTCGTTGAGTAAGCGGCAGCGCTATTAAACTAAAGCGCTATTCACTTTAACATGATCCAGAGGCCAGCTCAGCATTAAGCCCTCCTGGAGGGCCTGTCGGCCCTTGGACCTGCGTCAAGCCATCAATAGACTAGGCCGTCCGTGTCATCCGAACCCGTCTCCGGCCTCTACGAGCAACTGGTCACCGTCGAACTCAAGCGCCTGCTTGGGACCCTGGAGCCGGTCCACGTGGACATCGGCTCGCCGGATGCCGCCGATGCCCACGTCGCCGTCGCAGACCACCTGCGCCGGATCATCGAGCGCGCACTTCGGGCCGTTCCGGAGGCGGAGCGGCCGACCCGCCAAGCGGAGCTCTGTAACTCACTGCTCGTGTGGCTACGCGAGGAGGGAGAGTCGGCCGAGTCAGCGCCGCCTGGAGAAGACCTCGTCGTCCCGTTGGAAGTCTTGCGCGAGGTCCGGGCCCTCGGCCGGGGTGCAGCTTTCTCCCAGGCGACGCCGTATCCTCTGGTTCCGCTGGCGTCGGCAGACCTGCTCGTGAACGCCCGCGGTGAACCTTCCGTCGGCATGGCGATCGAGCGGGAGATTCATTCGGCCGACCGCATTGACCTGCTGTGCGCCTTCGTTCGCTGGAACGGTCTCCGTATCATTCGTCCCGCGCTCGAGGCACACCGCGACGCGGGCCGGCCGCTCCGCGTCGTCACCACCGTGTACACCGGGTCCACGGAGCGCCGCGCGCTCGACTGGCTCGCGTCAATCGGCGCAGAGGTCAAAGTCTCGTATGACACGAGGACGACGAGGCTGCATGCGAAGGCGTGGCTGTTCGAACGACTGTCCGGGTACTCGACGGCATATATCGGATCGTCCAATCTGACGCACAGCGCCATGCTGGACGGCGTTGAGTGGAACGTTCGTCTGGCACAGGCGTCGACGCCGGACCTGATTGAGAAGTTCAAGGCGGCGTTCGAGAGCTACTGGGCTGATCCCATCTACGAACCGTACGATCCCGCTCGGGATGGCGACCGGTTCGACCGGGCTGTTCGCGCGACATCGGTGACCGAGCCCACACCGATGTTCCATTTCGACCTGCAGCCCTGGCCGTTCCAACGCGAGATGCTCCAGCGCCTCGACGCCGAGCGCGAGCGACATCACCGATACCGGAACCTCGTCGTGGCTGCCACCGGCACAGGCAAAACACTCGTGGCCGCGTTCGACTACCGTCAGCTCCGGGAGCGCTGGCAGAATCCCAGCCTGCTGTTTGTCGCGCACCGTCGAGAGATTCTGTCGCAGAGCCTGGGGGCGTATCGGGCCGTCCTCCGCGACGGATCCTTCGGTGAGCTGCTCGTCGATGGCCATCGGCCGCAGCAGGGACGGCACGTCTTCGCCTCGATTCAGTCGCTGTCCCAGGTGGATCTCGACGACATTCAACCCGACGCATTCGATGTTGTGGTCGTCGACGAATTCCACCATGCGGCGGCGCCGACCTACGGTCGCCTCCTGAAGCATCTGCGCCCGAAGGTCCTTCTTGGATTGACCGCGACTCCCGAACGCACCGATGGGCAGAGCGTGCTCGAGTGGTTCGATGGCCGCATTGCCGTCGAACTTCGGTTGTGGGATGCCCTCGAGCGCGGCTTGCTGTGCCCCTTCCAGTATTTCGGGCTGCACGACGGCACCGATCTGTCGCGCGTGCAGTGGTCGCGGCGCGGCTACGACGTCCTCGCGCTCGAGAACGTCTACACCGGTGACCAGGCTCGTGTGTCGCTCATCGTCCAGGCG
>JACCXG010000611.1 GCA_013697225.1 Acidobacteriota bacterium | reverse complement strand
CGGCGCAGCCCGGACCGGCGAGGCACTGATTTCCTCATGCAGACACTTCCGACCAGCGACGTTCCCGCCCTCGCCGCCCTCCAGCAGCGGGCGCTCGTAGTGGGCGTCGTCGCGCTTCTCGCCGGCGCGGCAGGCGCGTTCCTGAACGTGAACCAGTTCTTTCTGTCCTGGCTCATCGGGTTCCTGTTCTGTCTCAGCCTGGCCCTCGGGTCGCTCGCGCTCCTGATGCTCCAGCACCTGTCAGGGGGGCAGTGGGGGCTGGTGGCGCGACGCGTCTTCGAGGCGGCGAGCCGGACGCTGCCTTTCGTTGCACTCCTGTTCGTCCCGATTCTGTTCGTGCTGCCACGGCTCTTCCTCTGGGCACAGCCGGAAGCAGTTCAGGCCGATCACGTATTGCAGTTGAAGGCGCCGTATCTGAACGTGCCCTTCTTCGTCGTGCGGGCCATCATCTACTTCGTGTTCTGGCTGGCGCTGGTCTGGATCCTCAACAAGTGGTCGGCCGAGCAGGACCGCGGCGTGGGCGTGACAACGATCGATTCGATCAGGTTCCGGAAGGTCAGCGCGCCAGGGCTGCTGTTCCTCGTGCTGACGGTGACCTTCGCCTCGACCGACTGGATCATGTCGCTCGACCCTCACTGGTTTTCCACGATCTTCGGACTCCTCACCATGGCCGGCTGGGGGCTGACGTCGCTCGCCTTCGCCATCGCGGTGCTGGCGCTTGTCGCTCCGGACCCCGCAGGGTCCTTTCTGAACGCGCGGCACTTCCACGACCTGGGCAAGCTGCTGCTGGCTTTCGTGATGCTCTGGGCTTACCTGTCGTTCTCCCAGTTCCTGATCATCTGGTCAGGCAACCTGCCGGAAGAGATCCCCTGGTACATCCAGCGGATCCGCGGTGCGTGGGGTGTGGTCGCGATTCTCCTGGTGCTCGGGCATTTCGCGCTGCCTTTCTTGCTGCTGCTCTCGCGTAACCTCAAGCGGCATAGCGGCCTCCTCGCAAAAGTGGCGGTGTTCGTTCTGCTCATGCGACTGGTGGATCTGATCTGGCTCGTGGCGCCCACCTTCAGCCATTCGGTGCCGGGGGAGGCGGCCGGACACAACGCCGGCTTCGCGATTCACTGGATGAACTTCGCCGTACCCATCGGACTCGTCGCGGTGTGGCTGTTCCTCTTCGCGCGCCAGCTCCGTGCCCGGCCCATCTTCCCGGTGAACGACCCCTACTTCCAGCAGGCCTTCGCTCATGAAGCCCACTGATCCGCCTCCTCATCACCCGTCACACACCCGCCACGACGATGGCGTGCCGCACCATCAGCACGGCCATCACGACGATCTGCACAATGACGCAGTCGACCACGAGCACAGTGACGTCAACGTGCGGGCGATCGGCACGTCGGCAGGCATCGTCGCCGGTGTTGTCGCGGTATCGATGGTCGCCATGTACCTGCTGTTCGGCTTCTTCGAGCGGGGCGCCCTCGGCCGCGAGCCGGAGCTCTCTCCGCTGGCGAGGCCGGCGGTGCAGATGCCCGCCACGACGAGGGAGTCGCCGATCTTCAATGAAGCCGTTGACGGGGTGCAGCTGCTCACGAACGAATGGATGGCCCTCGAGCGCCACCGTGCCGGCGAGAGGCAGCGCCTCCACGGATACGGGTGGGTAGACCAGGGCACCGGCGTGGCGCACATCCCCATCGAGGAGGCCAAGAAGTTGATCATCGAGCGCGGGGTTCCCGTGCGGGAGTTCGACACCGTGGAGCCGAACTTCGGCACCCCGCACCATGTGGCCGGTGAATCATCCGGGGGGCGCTCGATCACGGGGGCGCTTCCGCACCCGGACGAGGCCGCCGACGAGGCCCCGGCGGGGGACAACGGCGGTCCCGCCGCGGAGAAGCCCCAGGGCCAGGGGGGGCACTAGTCTTCACCATGTACGCAGCATTCACACGCGCCTGCCTCACGGCCGCCCTGGTGGTCCTGGGGTCGGGTGCGGCATTCGCCCAGGTGGGGCGCACCGCCCCGCCTCCAGGAGATCCGACCGGTGACAGACCCGGTCTGCTGAGCCAGATCAGGATTGATCAGCGCCTGAATCACCAGGTGCCCCTGGACCTTCCGTTCGTCGACGAACACGGCCGGGATGTGCGCCTCGGGGACTACTTCGGCAAGCGCCCGGTGATCCTGGCGCTCGTGTACTACGAGTGCCCGATGCTCTGCACCCAGATCCTCAACGGTCTTGTGACCGCGCTGGGCGTCATGAACTTCGAGCCGGGCAAGGAGTTCGATGTCATCGCCGTCAGCTTCAACCCGCGGGAAGGCCCCGGGCTGGCGTCCCAGAAGAAAGCGGCGTATATGCAGCGGTACGGCCGCCCGCACACCGAGGGAGGCTGGCACTTCCTGACGGGCACGCAGGAATCGATCACGGCGCTCGCCGAGGCGGTGGGCTTCGGGTACGCGTACGACGAGAAGATCAAGCAGTATGCGCACGGAGCCGCCATCGAGCTGCTGACGCCGGCGGGAGTGATCTCGAAGTACTACTACGGTATCGAGTACTCACCGCGGGACATCCGGCTCGGCGTGATTGAAGCGTCGAATGAACGGATCGGAACGGTCATCGACGACTTCCTGCTGTTCTGTTACCACTACGACCCGGCGACCGGGCAGTACGGCGCGGCGGTGCTCCGCCTCGTCCGCCTTGGCGCCATCGCCACCGTGCTGGTGTTCCTGTCATTCCTCACGGTCAGCCTCCGACGGGAGCGCGCCGCCAGGCTGGCGACCCCCGAGATCCGAACCTGACGATGCCCACGAATTTTCCGCTGTTTCCGCAGCAAGCCTCGGCACAGGCGGGGCAGGTCGACGCCATCTACTTCTTCATGGTGGCGGTCACCGCGTTTTTTGCGCTGCTGATCGCAGGCCTGATCGTCTTCTTCTCGGTCAGGTTCCGCCGGCGTCACCGCGACGAGATCGGCGTCCCCATCCATGGTTCGCTCGCCCTCGAGCTGCTGTGGACCTTCGTTCCATTCGTCATTGCCATGGGCATGTTCGGCTGGGGCGCGAAGGTGTTCTTCGATCTGTATCGGGTGCCTGCGGGCGCGATGGAGATCTTCGTTGTCGGCAAACAGTGGATGTGGAAGGTCCAGCACATGGGGGGGCAGCGCGAGATCAACGAGCTGCACGTGCCGATCGGCCGCCCCGTGAAGCTGATCATGGGATCCGAGGACGTGATCCACAGCTTTTACATCCCGGCCTTCCGGGTGAAGGCTGACGTCATTCCCGGCCGCTACAATACGCTCTGGTTCGAGGCGACGAAGCCGGGCACGTACCATCTCTTCTGTGCGGAGTACTGCGGCACCAAGCATTCCGGGATGATCGGCAGCGTTGTCGCCATGGAGCCTGCGCAGTACCAGGCGTGGCTCGACGGGGGCCCCGCTGATGGAACGCCCGTGGACGCCGGCGCGAAGCTGTTCCAGGATCTGGCCTGCCATACCTGTCACCAGCAGGATTCTCAGGGACGCGGCCCGGTGCTGACGAACTTGTTCGGCAGCCGGGTCCAGTTGCAGGACGGGCGGACGGTGGTCGCAGACGAGGCGTATATCAGGGAGTCGATCGTGAATCCCCAGGCCATGGTGAAGGCCGGCTTCCAGCCGCTCATGCCGACGTTCCAGGGGCTGGTGACGGAAGAGCAGCTCCTCCAGCTGATCTCCTACGTCCGTTCCCTGAGCGATGCCGGTGCGGCCCCCGGTGCCGGGACGGCCGCGCCCACGCAGCCGCAGGATCGGTCCACCCTGGAGAACAAGCGCTAGCGGTAAGTACCCTTATGGAAGCACCAGCATTGAACTACCTGAACAACGGACACGGCGCCGCGTCGTGGCTGTTGACGAAGGACCACAAGCGCATCGCGCTCTTGTACCTCGCGTCGATTACCGCCTTCTTCGCGCTGGGCGGCTTCTTCGCGATGATGATCCGCCTCGAGCTGCTCACGCCGGCCGGCGACGTGACGTCGCCGGAGATGTACAACCGGATGTTCACCATGCACGGCGTGGTGATGGTCTTCTTCTTCCTGATCCCGTCAATTCCCGCGGTGCTCGGCAACTTCCTGATCCCGATCATGATCGGGGCGAAGGACCTGGCGTTCCCGCGCATCAACCTTCTGAGCTGGTACATCTACGTGCTGGGGGGGCTCTTCACGCTCGTGGCCGCGCTGAGCGGCGGCGTCGACACCGGCTGGACCTTCTACACGCCGTACAGCACGGCGGCCGCGAATTCGCATGTCATCACGGCGGCGGTCGGCATCTTCATCACCGGATTCTCCTCGATCCTCACGGGTCTGAATTTCATCGTCACGATCCACCGCATGCGGGCGCCCGGCATGACCTGGTTCCGGCTGCCCCTGTTCGTCTGGGCGCATTACGCCACCAGCCTGATCATGATCCTCGGGACGCCGGTGATCGCGATCACCATCCTGATGGTGGCAGCCGAGCGTGTGCTTCACCTCGGCATCTTCGACCCGGCACTCGGCGGCGATCCGGTGCTCTTCCAGCACCTGTTCTGGTTCTACTCGCACCCGGCGGTCTACATCATGATCCTGCCCGCGATGGGAGTGATCAGCGAGGTCGTCCAGGCCTTCTCGCGCAAGAACATCTTCGGCTACTCCTTCATCGCGTTCTCCTCGCTGGCGATCGCCGTCATCGGGTTCCTCGTGTGGGGCCACCATCTCTTCGTGGCCGGGCAGTCCACCTACGCGGGGCTGGTGTTCTCTGTGCTCTCTTTCATGGTGGCGGTGCCATCGGCGATCAAGGTCTTCAACTGGACCGCAACGATCTACAAGGGGTCGGTGAGCCTCGATTCACCGATGCTCTACGCCTTCGGCTTCCTCGGACTGTTTACCATCGGCGGCCTCACCGGGCTCTTCCTCGGGGCCATGGGGCTCGACATTCACGTGCACGACACGTACTTCGTCGTGGCCCACTTCCACTACATCATGGTGGGCGGCGCGATCATGGGCTACCTGGGCGGGCTCCACTACTGGTGGCCGAAGATCAGCGGACGGCTCTACAGCGAGCCCTGGGCGAAGCTCTCCGCCGTCATCGTCTTCGTGGGCTTCAACCTCACGTTCTTTCCGCAGTTCATCGCCGGCTACATCGGCATGCCGCGGCGATATCACGTCTATCCGCCCGAGTTCCAGGTTCTGAACGTGCTCTCGAGCGCCGGCGCGTCGGTTCTTGCAGTTGGCTACGTCCTCCCGCTCATCTACCTGACCTACTCGATCTTCGCGGGGGCGAAGTCCCCCGCCGATCCGTGGGGAGCCAAAGGGCTGGAGTGGGAGATCCCTTCCCCGCCCCCGACCGAGAACTTCGGCATCACGCCGATCGTGACGCACGGCACGCACCAGTACGCGCCCAGTAAGGAGGTCGGCGTTGTCTGACGGCCACACTCCCTCGGAGCACTACCCCGGTCCCGTGCACGGTGTGCCCGTTCATGCCGAGCCGGGCTACGCGGGACTGTCCGGGCAGGTGCACGGCCATGTCCCGCATCACCCGAAGCTGCAGCACCACTTCGACGACATGGATCAGCAGGTCGAGGCGTCCACGCTCGGCATGTGGGTGTTCCTCGTCACGGAGATCATGTTCTTCGGCGGC
>JACCXG010000606.1 GCA_013697225.1 Acidobacteriota bacterium | reverse complement strand
CACTGGGCCCGCCGATCGTTCCGCCCGTATCCTTCTGCACGGCCTCAACGGTCCCGTCGAGGTCCTCGGAAAAACCTACAATCTCGAAATGCCTGCTTTCGGCTTCATGGTCGACGACCAGATCGCCTCTGTTCTCACCTACATCCGCCGTTCGTGGGGTCACAACGCTGACCCGGTCTCTCCCGAGTTCGTCTCCGGACTCCGCCAGAAGTACTCAGCCCGGGAGCGGGCCTGGACCGCCGCCGAACTGCTGGAGGGGGAGAAGTGATACCTCAGCCCGTCCGCATCCTCCGCGTACATGCGTCAGGCACCTGACGTATTCCGCTGCTGCCTGGGTACGCGCGATCCTCTCGCAACCTCTGGACGCGAAGCGTCTCCGGTAAACACCGTGCTCGTCCACATGGGCGCGAACGGCTCCTGCCGGAGACGTGCTCGAAGAGCCACCGGGCCCTTGGGCAGGCAGCCGCGTGACCTGCAGAGGAATCTACGTAACTGCCGCGGGCTGTAGCACTTCGGGGCACGCGGATGAGTTTGACCCACCGGCAGCTCCACGTATAAGGTAAGTCTCTTTTGAACACCAGAAAGGTGAACGCGATGCGTCCGATATCCGCTGCACACACTGGGCGGCTCAGAATTGCGCTGGCGATTCTGATGCTGCTCAGCATGATCCCGCGCCCCGGAGAGGCGCAGGTACTTTATGGATCTCTCGTCGGAAACGTGACGGAAGAATCCCAGGCTGCCGTTCCAGGCGCGAAAGTCACCGTCATCAACACCGAGACCAATCTCACGCGGCAGGTCCGCACGAACGAGAGCGGGTCGTACAGTATTCCCAACCTGCAGGCGGGGACCTACGCCGTAACGATTACGAGGGCGGGATTCACCGACTTCATCGCCGAGGGAGTTGTCGTCCGTCAGAACAGCACCCTCCGGCGGGATGCGGTGCTGAAGGTGGCAGGGGTGGAGTCCACCGTGACCGTCACTGCCGGGACACAGGTGGCGCAGCTGCAGACAGACCGCGGCGAGGTTCGCCACGAGATACAGACGCGGCAGTTCGAGGATCTGCCGGTGTCGGTCGCCGGAAATTACCAGAGCCTGCTCCAGACGCTTCCCGGCTTCGAGACCGAAGGCGGCATGCGGCCCGGGCGGATGGGCGGCTGCAATCCTTCCGGGTCGGTCGGCTTCAGTGTGAATGGC
This sequence comes from Acidobacteriota bacterium, assembly GCA_013697225.1. Taxonomy (GTDB): domain Bacteria; phylum Acidobacteriota; class Vicinamibacteria; order Vicinamibacterales; family 2-12-FULL-66-21; genus JACCXG01. Next base: position 3,437 of record JACCXG010000606.1, on the reverse strand, counting down.
GCCACCACATCGACGACCTCTACCAATGTCGATGGCGCCACAAACGCTCACATCTGGAACGTCGGACGGTCGGCAATCGTCCCGACGCTCGAGTCGATCGACGGCGTGAACGTCGTGACGAACAGCTTCGACGCCGAACAGGGCATGGCCGGGGGTGCCGTCATCAACGTCCAGACAAAATCCGGGTCCAACTCATTCCACGGCTCGCTGTTCGAGTATCACTACAACCAACACATGAAAGCGCGCGAGTACTTCCGCCCGGCCGGGGAGGAGAAGGGGGAGTTCACGCAGAACCGCCTCGGCGGAACGATCAGCGGCCCACTTCTGAGGAACAGGCTGTTCTTCTTCAGCAGCTTCGGCGGCATCTACCAGCGTGAGACCGGAAGCAGCATTCTGTCGCTGCCGCCGGCGGCGGCGCGCGCGGGAGATTTTTCGAACGTCAGCGCAGTAATTTACGATCCCGCGACCGGAAATCCCGACGGAACGGGGCGCGTTCCCTTCCCGAACAACCGGATTCCCGAGAGCCGGATCGACCCGGTTGCCCGCCAGATCCTGGCCCTGGTGCCGCTGCCGAACCTCCCTGGCCTGGAAAACGCCACGGCAAACAATTTTTTCGCCAGCCAGCCGTTCGTGGCCGACCGCTCGTCGCTCGACACCAAGATCAACTGGGACATCTCGGATCGGCTCAATACATTCCTCAGCTGGAACTATGCTCACCACCGGTCGACACATAGGACCGCCTTCGGCGAGGGCTTCATAGACGGGCCGCGGGTCGGCGGGGGCAATGCTGGGGAGACATGGGGGTACAACAACAGGCTCAGCCTGGGTACGAATTACATCTTCGGACCGACGCTGCTGATGGACGCGTTCTGGGGCTGGACTCGGCAGAACACGAATGTCGAGCAGTTTGGCATCGGTGACAACTTCGGCCTGGACCTGCTGGGCCTGCCCGGCACGAATGGACCCGAACGGTTCCAGAGCGGCTGGCCGCGATTCGACGTGAGCGGCTATTCCGCCTTCGGCACCGAGGAACCGTGGACCCCTTACTACAGGAACGACAACCAGTATTCCTTCCGATCCAACTTCACGAAGATCAGTGGAACCCACGAACTTCGCTGGGGTACCGACATCAACGCCGAGCAGATGAACCATCTGCAGCCGGAGTTCCAGGGTGGAGCCTCGACTGGCGCGCGGGGGAGATTCGTCTTCGGAACCGGCCCGACCGCGGCGTGTTTGGTGCCAAACAACCGGGGGGGCTGCACTACGACCAGCGTGACGAATTCACAGGCGAACGCCATGGCCGCGTTCCTGCTCGGCCTGCCGACCCAGGTCGGCAAGAACCAGCTGAACATCTTTCCGTATACCACCCGCACCTGGCGCTATAGCCTTTACGCCCGGGACCGATGGCAGGCAAGCCAGAGACTCACCCTGAACTACGGGGTGCGTTGGGAGTACTACCCCACGCCGACCCGCGCTGACCGCGGCTTCGAACGGTACAACCCCGAAGACAACCAGATGTACATCGGCGGCGTCGGCAACGTCCCCGAGGACCTCGGCGTGAAGAGCAGCAAGACGATGTTTGCGCCACGCCTCGGGTTTGCGCTTCGGGCAACGGACAAGATGGTCGTGCGCGGCGGATACGGCATCAGCTGGGACCCGTACTCATTGGCTCGCGCATTGCGGACCAATCATCCGGTCCTGAGCGAGCTGGTGGTTCCCGCCCCGCACAGCCTCGCGCCGGCTTCACGGCTCTCCGACGGCGTTCCGCCTATCGACGCCCCCGGTCTCGGAGACGGGATCATCCCTATACCGCTGAACGTCTCGGCGCAGACCGTGCCTCTCGATCTGCAGCGCGGCTACATCACCTCGTGGAACATCACTGTTCAACGGGAGCTGGGCGGCGGATGGGTCGGAGAGGCCGGATACGTCGCCACGCGGCAGACGCGGCAGCTCGGGTACCGCGAATTGAACTGGGCGGACATCGGCGAGGGCAACGCTGGACGCCAACTGTTCAAGCAGTTCGGCCGCACTGCCTCGACGCGCGAAGTCAGTCCCATCGGCGACAGCCGCTACGACTCGCTCCAGACCATGGTGCAGCGCCGGTTCTTCCAGGGGTACTCGTTCAGCGCGGCGTACACGCTCGGGAAGAGCATCAGCACGTCCGGCCTCCATCGAAGCGACCAGACGCTGCGGATCATGATCCCGGAGTACTACCACCTGAATCGCTCGCCTACCGCGTTCGATCGCCGGCACAACCTGCAGATTACGAACATCCTGGCGCTGCCGTTCGGACCGGGCCAGAAATGGCTCAATGGCGGTGGAATACTCTCGACGATCGTGGGCAACTGGCAGACCAACAGCATCATCGCTGTCATGAGCGGACAGCCATTCTCCGTGACGGCGTCCGCCAACTCGCTGAATGCCCCGGGCAATACGCAGCGTGCGGATCAGGTAAAGTCTGACGTCGCCATCCTCGGCGGTGTCGGACGCGGCAATCCCTACTTCGACACGACTGCGTTTGCTCCAGTGACCGAAGCCCGGTTTGGCACCGCGCCGTTCAACTCGCTGTACGGCCCCGGCCGGTTCAACTGGGATTTCAGCCTGTTCCGAACCTTCCAGCTGCCGCAAGGGTCCAGGCTGGAGTTCCGCGTCGAGGCCTTCAATTTCACGAATACTCCGAAGTTCGGCAATCCGAATGCGAACGTCAACAGCGCAGGCTTCGGGGAAATCACCTCAGCAAGCGAGGAGCGTCAGTTCCAGGTCGGACTCCGCTTCGTGTTCTGATCGGTGCGCCGGCCATGAGTTACCTCATGGCCGGCGCATGCTCCCTTGAAGAGCCTTCAGGATCTCGGGATCGGCCTTGCTCCAGATGGTGTTCAGCTCGGTGTAAGTCGCCAGGGCGGCAGCCGTGTCGCCGCTCTGTTCGAACGACCTCGCGAGGCCCAGCAGTGACAGGGCACGCTTCGGCGCCCGCAGCAGGGATAGCTCGAACTGCACACGCGCGAGGTCCGCACGCCCCAGCGACAGCAGAATTTCTCCCAGCAGTTCACGAGCGGGCTTGGGAGGCACGGGCGGCCCGAACTCATAGGGCGTTCTGTCCTCCGCCGCAGCCGCCTGCGTCATGAACTCGAGGGCGTCCTTGCTCTTTCCATCGGCCATCAGCAGCAGCGCCGCGAGTTGCTGTTCCATCGTGGCGACCGCCTGCACGTCGCCAGGGGAGGCATGGGCATGAGGCACATCGAGAGCCGCGGTCGAGCCCTTCAGGGCCCGAGCGCTCCCAGGGACTGCTCGGCATCCTGACGGCGGCCGCGGTTCAGCGCGTCGGAGCCAGCGGCGAAGAGATGGGCCGCCCGAGCCGGTAAGTCGAGGTCGGATGTGTCGATGCCGGCCTTGTAGGCCTCGCCGGTTTCGACGAAGTGCAGGGCACGCATCTGCAC
>JACCXG010000600.1 GCA_013697225.1 Acidobacteriota bacterium | reverse complement strand
CCGACTCCAGCGTGTGTCCGCGCGACCGCAGATACTCGGCAATGAGCGAGCGCTCCAGGGCGGCGTGCATCTCTTCCATGGGCCGTTCCGCACGATGGGTGTTGTCTGTCATGGCGCCCTCCCATTCCGTCACCGCCGCGGTCAGCCCCACGGGTCGAGGTCACCCGTCGGCGGCGCCGCGGACCTGGCTGCTGTCACTCGGCCGGCGAAACAGACTATACGTGATCGGCCGTGAGGCCATGCCTCCGCCGCGGTTCCTGCGTCCGGAGCGATGGACGAATGCCAGACCGCTACTTCAGAAAGCCGCTCTCTTTCAGCCACTCCTCGAACCGCAGCATCCAGGCGCCGACCGGCCGCTGATTACTCGCGCGCAACCCGAAGCCGTGCCCGCCGGTGCTGTAGATGTGCAGCTCCGCCGAAGCGCCGGCTCGCTTGAATCGGAGGTATGCCTCGGCGAGTCCTTCAGAAATGTCCTGGCGGTCGTTGTAGGCAGCAGCCAGGAAGACCGGCGGCGTCTCCTTCGTGGGCTGGATATCTCCGGAGCGGCCGGGATAGATCAGCGCCTGGAAATTCAGCCGCGAGGACGCCCGATTGACCGGATCCTCGGCCGAGGCGTTACCCTCGTCCGGGCGCGCCGCCGCCATGTTCACCAGTTCACCGCCGGCTGAAAAGCCAAGTGCGCCAAGCCGGCTCCCGTCGATGTTCCACTCCTGTGCGCGGCTGCGGATCAGGCGAATGGCGCGCTGGGTATCGGCGAACGACTCGACGTCAATCTTGTAGGTGGACTCCGCTTCGCGCGCGAGCCGGTGCTTGAGCACGAATGCCGCAATCCCGCGGTCGCGCAGCCACTCGGCCACGTTGTACCCCTCGTGCGTGATCGCAAGCATGCGGTGCCCGCCTCCGGGGATCACCAGGATCGCTGTGCCGGTGCCTTTCCCGGCCGCAGGCAAGTACGGCGTCAGGCTTGGATTGTGAACGCTCGACACACTGAGCTCGCCGCTCTGCGACGTGGTGACCGATTCGGGACCGGTCTTGCCCTCCGAGCCGGGGGCGCCGGAGGGCCAGAGCGGAATCTCGGTCGGTTGCTGGGCGGCCAGCACCGACACCGACAGACACAACGCCAGTGCGCCGGGAATCGCGCGACTCATGTGCATGATTTCACTCCTGCGTGGCGGGGCCCTGCCTGCGGAGGGCTGATGCGGAGGATGGCAGGCCGGGCGGACTACCGGGGTCGTGACTCCCGCTCCTCGCGCAGGAACTCGTCGAGGGCGCAGGCCACCATGAACGGTGTACCGGCCATGGCGCCTCCCATGACCGCTATGGCAAAGGCATCCTCGGGCGTGCCGTTTCCCCACCAGAGCAGCGCGCAGACCGCGAGCACGCCGAGCACCGAGCATGCAAACGCCACCACTCGAAAGATGTTCGCGAATGCCGTTGCGGTCGTCCGGTACTTCGGGCTCATGGAGACGGATCTCAGCAAGGCCTGCGCCGCAGAATATCCAGTAATTACGGGTGATCCGGTCTTCCCTGGTGACTACCATGGATCCTTTATTGTGGCAGGCGGCACAACTGCATGCTTCCCGGAGCGAGTCCACAGGGCGGCGGCGAAGATCACGAACAGCAGGGGATGCAGCGGGTCGCTGAGGCGCGCCTCCGCGTGCGTGATCGCGTGGAGCAGCGTGCAGTAGGCGAGGATGCTCAGGAGGGGCAGCAGCCTTCGCCAGTACGGCCGCAGCCAGAAAAGAGAGGCAAACGCCACCAGCGGGAAGGCCCGGGCAAGAAGGTGTTGCACGGTCTTCGAGCGGGAGAAGCCCCAGTCGCGCAGGGCATGATAGTCGAAGATGTAGCTGTCTCCCCAGTCGGCGTTGGGATCACCGATCCAGTAGGTCACGGCTTTCTCGAGACAGAACCGCAGATACACCAGCGGTTCAGCGGCAATCGACCTGATTGCACGGCGCGTCCAGTAGCGATCCCCTTCGATGGACCCCGGATCGTTCCCCTCGTTGCCGGGGCCGTAGATGACCTTGGTCCAGACATCCACATACGTGTACCCCTCCCGTCGAATGAGGTGGAAGTACTCGGGGCTGCCCTGCCAGAGGATGGCATTGCTCGTTGCAAGAGGGTAAATCGCCTCGTACTTGAAGTGATTCCTGATCACCCAGGGTGTGACGACGAGAGTGGACGCCAGGACGAGTGCCGCCGCCGGCCGCCAGGCGCGGCGCGCGCCGAACGCGTAGGCGATGGTCAGCGCCGCCAATACGGGAAACCCCACGAGGGTAGGGCGCACCAGGTTCGCAAGGCCGATCCACACGCCCGTCCAGGCAAACCGGCCTGGCGTCGGTGACTCCATCGCTTTGACGAAGGAGATGGCAAC
>JACCXG010000569.1 GCA_013697225.1 Acidobacteriota bacterium | reverse complement strand
CACCGGATCCGCGGCCGAGTCACCCCTGTTGAAGTCCCGGTACAAGCGGTCCAGCGAAGAGGCCAGCAGGGGGGCGCTCAAGGAAAACCTTCAACTCCCAACTCCCAACGCCCAACCCCCAAGGCAGCACATTTGGATTTGGGAGTTGGGAATTGGGAATTGGGAGTTGCTCCTGATCCCCCCATCAGACCGCCCTGTGCACAATCCGTCCGCCCACGAGCGTCAGGGCGACGGCTCCCCTGAGCTCCCAGCCGTTGAACGGCGTGTTCCTCGAGCGCGTGCGCTGCTGCGCGGCATCGATCGTCACAGACCGATCGGGGTCGAGCACGACGATGTCTGCCGGGGCGTTCTCGGCCAGTGACCCGCCGGGCAGGTTGAGCACGCGGGCCGGATTGGTGGAAAGCAGCTCCACCGCACGTGAAACGGAGATGCGTCCGGCGTGCACCAGGCGGTCGAACACGAGCGGCACGGCCGTTTCGAGCCCGGTGATGCCGAAGGGGGCCCGATCGAACTCCACGAGCTTTTCGTCCCCGTGATGAGGCGCGTGGTCGGTGGCAATGACGTCGACCGTCCCGTCGGCGATCCCCTCCAGCATGGCATCACGGTCCGCCTCTTCGCGGAGCGGCGGATTCATCTTGAGGTTGGTGTCGTACTTCACAGGGCCGTCGAGCGCCGCGTCGGTCAGCGTGAAATGATGCGGCGCCACCTCACACGTCACGGCCACGCCGCGCTCCTTCCCTGCGCGGACGGCGCGCAGCGACTGGCGTGCGCTCATGTGGCAGATGTGGACGTGCGCCCCGGTCAGCTCCGCCAGGGAGACGTCCCGCTCGACCATCAGTGACTCGGCCACGCCGGGAATTCCCCGCAGGCCGAGAGCCGACGCGTACTGCCCCTCGTGGGCGACCCCGTCACCTTTGAGCGACGGGTCCTCACAGTGATCCACGATCGGAAGGCCAAGCATGCCGGCATACTCCAGCGCCCGGCGCATCAGCAGTGCTGTCGCCACCGGCCGGCCGTCGTCCGAGAACGCCACACATCCGGCCTGCTTCTGCTCACCGAGCTCGGCGAGCTGCTCGCCGCGTGAGCCGAGCGAGACGGCGCCGATCGGGTACACACGCGCGAGCCCCGCCTCCGCCGCCTTCTTCAGGATGAACTGGGTGATTCCTGCATGATCGTTCACCGGATGCGTGTTCGGCATGCAGGCGATGCCGGTGAAGCCCCCCGCAACCGCAGCGGCCGCACCGCTGGCGATGGTCTCCTTGTGCTCCTGCCCTGGCTCACGCAGGTGCACGTGAATGTCGATCAGCCCGGGCGCGACGATCCATCCCTGCTTCAGCTCGACGACCTCCGAGCCGTTCACCGGCAGATCCCGGCCGACACGGACGATGCGGCCGGCGTCGATCAGTATGTCGAACTCGCCGTCACGCCCCGCGGCGGGGTCGACCACGCGCCCCCCTTTCAACAACAGCTTCATACGTCGATCGACTCCTCGGCCTCACGCCCAGCCAGCAGGTAGAGCACCGCCATCCTTACGGCAACGCCGTTGGCCACCTGCTCCAGAATCACGGAGTACGGCCCGTCGGCCACCTCCGAATCAATCTCCACGCCGCGGTTCATCGGCCCGGGGTGCATGACGATGACGTCCTCTTTCGCGCGGCGGAGCCGCGCAGGCGTCAACCCGAACAGCGTGAAGTACTCGCGCAGCGACGGGATGAAGTGACCATGCATCCGCTCCTGCTGGATGCGGAGCATCATCACGACGTCCGCCCCGTCCAGGGCTTCGTCGATGACCGCGGTGGTGCGGACACCGGGCCGATCGAGGCCAGCCGGAATGAGGGTCGAGGGACCGCACAAGCACAGATCGGCCCCCATCGCGTTCAGCAGCAGCAGGTTGGATCGCAGAACGCGGCTGTGCAGCAGGTCTCCCACGATGGCGACTTTCAGGCCCGCAAGGCGTCCCTTGTGCGCGCGGATCGTGAATGCGTCGAGCAGGGCCTGGGTCGGGTGCTCGTGCATGCCGTCGCCGGCGTTGATGACTGCCGCACGGCAGATACGGGCCAGCAGGTGGGGCGCGCCCGACGAGCCGTGCCGGATGACAATCATGTCGGGCGCCATGGCTTCCAGGTTGCGTACCGTGTCCGCCAGCGTCTCCCCTTTGGTGACGCTCGACGTTGCGGTGGCAATCGAGAGGGTGTCGGCACTCAGACGCTTCTCGGCCACTTCGAACGACGTGCGGGTCCTGGTGCTCGGCTCGAAGAAGAGGTTCACCACCGTGCGGCCGCGCAATGCCGGAACTTTCTTGATGGGGCGTGCCGCGACCTCCTTCATCGCGTCCGCGGTATCGAGAATGAGTGTGATCTCCGACGGCTCCAGGCCTGCGATCCCGAGCAGGTGCCTGCCTTTCAGCCGCTTCGCGCCGGACGGGACCGGCGGGCGGGCCTGGGCGGGTGCGTCGACGTTCATGATTCCCCCTCGATGACGACCTGGTCGATCCCGTCGGTCTCCTGGAGGCGTACCTGGACGCTCTGGCGAAGCGAGGTCGGCAGGTTCTTGCCTACGTAATCCGCTTTGATCGGCAGTTCCCGGTGGCCGCGGTCCACAAGGACGACGAGCTGAATCGAGCGGGGCCTGCCGAAGTCGATCAGCGCATCCAGCGCCGCCCTGATGGTGCGGCCGGTGTACAACACGTCGTCCACCAGCAGAATGCGCCGGTCGTCGATCGAGAAGGGGATCTCCGTCTTGCGGATCACCGGCTGCGGCCCGACGGCGTTGCGCATCAGGTCGTCACGGTACAGCGTGATGTCCAGCACGCCCGTCGGAACGTCGTGGCCGCCAATCTCCTTCAGCGCGCCGGCAAGCCGTCTCGCGATGGGAACACCGCGAGTGCGGATCCCGACCAGCGCGAGCTCGTCGAGCCCGCGATTCCGCTCGATCACTTCGTGGGCAATCCGGGTCAGCGTGCGGGTGACGCGCTCGGCGTCCATCACCTCAGGCACAGGTGCCCCCTTCATGGTGGAGGAACGGGGATGAAGGGGTTCGTCGCGGTCGGCGGCGTGGGCCGCCCGGGATGAGGATTCGTATCATCACACCTCTTCGCGGCCTCGCAGGACCGCCGTTAAAGAGTTCGCCCGGATTCTAGCACACGCCCGATCGCCGGCGGACGGAGGCGAGGAACATGAACGATCTACCGGTCGTGCGTGCCGATGAACGCGATCGGACGCTCGGCAGTGAAGTCGCTGTTGAAGAGATCCGTTCTGGCGAAGCCGTCCATGTCGCGGCCGATTGGCAGGCCGAGCACGTAAAGGACAGTCGGCGTGACGTCCACGATGGAGCCGCGAGGCAGCCGGCCGGGATGCACTGGAGTGCCGTACGCAATGAGGAACCCGTCCGGGGCACGTTCGTGAGTGCCGCGGGTCGCCGGGTCCCGGAGGCCTCGCGCCAGCAGCTCCTTCATCGGGTTCAGCCGCTGCATGCCAAACCCGGAGACGAGCAGCAGCAGGTCCCCCTGGGAGAGCGACTCCACCGCTTCGCCGACCACGGCATCGGCAGCCGCGTACGCGAGCTCCATCTGCTGGGCATTCAGCCGTTGCTCTTCGTCCTGCCCCCCGCGAAAGGCTGCCCGGCCGCTGTCGCCATGATGCCAGTGGCCGGCGGTGTCCAGCGCCTGGAAGCGCAGTGCCGTCAGCCGCGGCTTGCGTTCGGCGTTCAGGCGGTGCATGGCCCGGCTGTAGACCCAGTCCCGCCGGGCGGCGGATACCACGGCCTGTTCGCGGAACCCGTTCTCAGGCGGCAAGTCTGCGGTGGTGTTCACGGCAAGCATGGCATCCCGCAGCGCGCCGGCAGGGTAGGCCACGCCGCTGTCGAACTGCGCCATGGCCCGGGACTGGTCGTGAAAGCGATCGGCAAGCACGAAGCCCAGCGAAGGCTGCGCAGGGTACGTGATCGGCCAGCCGACGATCCCCGATGGCACACCGGCCTCCGTGAGAATGCCCCAGAGAGGCCGCACTCGCCACGCAGCCGACGTGTGCGGCTCGTCCCTGATGATCCCCAGCCGCAGGAGCGCGTGCGCAAAACAGTGGTCCGGCAGCAGATCGACCGGCCTGTGGTCCCCCAGGGCGAAGTAGGAGGCCGCAGAACGAATGCCGTTCTTGGCGGGATACATCCCCGTCGCCGCTGCCGCCCACACCGGGCCGGGCTGGGTTGGCCGCAGGGTGGCCAGGTACATCGAGGCTCCGCCGTCCAGGACCCTCCCGAAGTTCGGCAACTTCCCTTCCGTCGCTCGCGTCCGGATGTACTCCAGCGAGGCGCCATCGAAGAGCAGCATTGTGATGCGCGGGGATCCGGGGACGTCTGCCGCGACCGGGTCACCGGCAGCCCAGGGAACCGGTGCTCCCCGGGGAACCGCGGGGCCGCGTGCGACCAGCGGGAGTGCGATGGACCCGAAGGCCGCGATGATGAAAAGCGCTCCCCCTACACGGCCTCCACGCCGGCCGTGGGAATAGTGCGCCAGCGCAATTGCCAGGAGCGCAAGCGCGGATGCGGCCGTCGCCGCCGTCCCCGCAAGCATGCGCCGGGTCGCGAGTTCTCCGAGCACCGGCGCGAACGCGCTGACGTTCAGCCACATCAACACCGACGCCACGGCTGCTCCGGGTGCCGACAGCCACGCCAGCACACGCACGCTTGCCCACCCGGGTGACAGCGGATCCATGCTGAAGAACTCCCGCAGGACAATGACGACGTAGAAGAGGATCGCGAAGTGAAGACCGTAGCTGACGCCCAGCGTCAGGAACCACCGCGCGGTCGTCCCGGAGAACAAGGGCACGGACGGATTCAGCTGCAGTACCAGCACCGTGAGATAGGCTGCGCACAACACGCCGGCGAGCAGCGAGTTGGTGAACATCCGCAGGAAGCGCATTGGGGCCAAGTGTATACTTCGGCCATGCTCGCCGACGTCGACGCCACGGTGCTCGAGAACCGCCGGCTGTCTGAGCACTACAGCGTCCTCGTCCTCGATGCCCCGCCTATCGCGGCCGTCACTCAGCCAGGGCAGTTCGTCATGCTCAAGCCGGCACAAGGGAGCGATCCGCTGCTGCGGCGCCCCTTTTCGGTGTTCGAGATCCTCAGGGGCCCAGCGGGCGAGCCGGCCGCGATCTCGATTCTGAACAAGCGCGCCGGGGTGGGCACGGCTCTGCTGTACGACGTGGAGCCGGGGACCACAATCAGGTGCCTCGGCCCACTCGGTAAACCCTTCGAGGCTGTCCGCCCCCCCGCAGAAGCGTGGATGGTGGCGGGGGGTGTCGGGCTCGCGCCCTTCGTCACGCTTGCGACCCGGCTCGAGGAGCTGGGCACGCCGGCCACTCTCTTTTACGGGGCGAGAACAGCCTCGGAGCTGTACTACGTGGAGCTTTTCGAGGCGCTGGGTGTGCGTACGGTGCTCAGCACCGAGGACGGCACTCGGGGCGTGCGCGGCCGGGTCACCGCTCCCCTCCGCGATACGCTGAGCGCCACGCCTGACACGACCGACATTCGACTGTACGCGTGCGGCCCGACACCCATGATGCGTGCGGTGGCGCGCCTGGCGGCGGATCACCGCCGGCCCTGCGACGTTTCACTCGAGCAGGTCATGGGATGCGGACTCGGGGGCTGTTACAGCTGTGTCGTGCTGACAACGCTTCCCGGTGGAACGCCGCACTTCGTCCGCTCGTGCATCGAGGGTCCCGTGTTCGATGCACGGCACCTTGTCTGGGAGGCACTCGAAGGCTGACATGGACCTTTCCGTTTCGATTGGCTCGCTCCGCCTGGCGAACCCGCTGATTGCGGCCAGCGGCTGCTTCGGCTATGGCGTCGAGTACGCAGGGGCCGTGGACCTGGCGGCGCTCGGCGCCGTGGCTGTCAAAGGATTGTTCCTGGCGGCACGTGAAGGCCATCCCCCGCCACGGATCGTCGAGACCCCGTCAGGGATGTTGAACGCCATCGGCCTTCAGGGGATCGGCGTGCACCGCTTCGTGGCGGAGAGGCTGCCGGAGCTGCGCCGGCATGGCGCGGTCGTCATCGTCAACATCTGCGGGACCACGATCGACGAGTACGTGGAGCTCGCACGCATACTGTCCGACGCCGAGGGCGTTGCCGCACTGGAGCTCAACATCTCCTGCCCCAATATCAAGGAGGGGGGAATCACGTTCGGCTGCAGCCTCACCGGCACTCATGCGGTGGTGAGCGCGGTCAGGAAGGTGACACGGCTGCCGGTCATTCCCAAGCTCACCCCGAACGTCACCGACGTCGCGTCGTTCGCGCGCGCGGCGGAAGAGGCAGGGGCCGATGCGGTCTCCCTGGTGAACACCTTCCTGGCCATGGCGATCGACGTGGAGACGCGCCGCCCACGCCTCTCCAACATTGTCGGAGGGCTCAGCGGACCCGCCATCAGGCCCATTGCGGTACGGATGGTGTACGAATGCCGCCAGGCCGTGCGGCTCCCAATCATCGGCATGGGAGGAATCGCGAACACGACCGACGTGCTGGAGTTCCTGATCGCCGGGGCGACGGCCGTGCAGATTGGCACGGCCAACTTCGTAGACCCCCTCCTGTGGTCAGGGGTGCTCGAGGGTCTGCGGGCCTACATGGAGCGGCACCGGATAGGGGCGATCGGTGAGCTCACCGGCAGCCTCGATACGTCACGGCGGGAACACGCGTGGATCAGCTCCTAGTTGCACTGGACGTCGAGAGCGGCGCCCGCGCGGTGGAGCTCGCGGACTCGCTGCGTGGCCTGGTCGGCGGCTTCAAGATCGGCAGCCGGCTCTTCACGGCGGAGGGCCCTTCCGTCGTGCGCAGGCTCGCGGACGAAGGGGACCGCGTGTTCCTGGACCTGAAGTTCCACGACATCCCGAACACCGTTGCGACAGCTGTCTCCGCAGCCACCTCGCTCGGCGCGTGGATGGTCAACGTGCACGCATCCGGCGGCCTCTCCATGATGCAGGCGGCTGCCGAAGCCGGCCACAGGACCGCCGCCGCGGAAGGGCGGCCCGCCCCGCTGCTGATAGCCGTAACGGTGCTGACCAGCATGAACCTCGAGACGCTGGCTTCCGTCGGCGTGCAGGGGAAGATGGAGGATCAGGTCGCGCGGCTGGCGGGGCTGGCGCAGCAGGCCGGGCTGGACGGAGTGGTGGCCTCCCCGCAGGAGACCGCGTTCATCCGGCGGCAGTGCGGGGCGCGCTTTGCGGTGGTGACGCCCGGCATCAGAGGGGGGGCCGCCGCGGCAGCGAAGAACGATCAGGAACGAACGATGACCGCGGGTGAGGCCATCGCGGCGGGGGCGAGCTTCATCGTGGTCGGGCGGCCGATCATCGGCGCGCCCGACCCACGTGAAGCGGCTCGACGGATTGCGGAGGAGATCCGCGCCGTTACTTCGCGGTGAACACGAAGTGCCCTCGCCGGTTCTGCTGCCAGCAGGAATCGCTCTCCTCCGTGCAGAAGGGGGCCTCTTCTCCCTTGCTGACGATCGTCACGCGATCGGCTGGCAGCCCCAGGCTCACCAGGTAGTCGCGCACCGACGCGGCGCGCCGTTCCGCGAGCGCGAGGTTGTACTCGTTGGTGCCGCGGGAGTCGGCGTGCCCTTCGACCATGAGCCGCGTGCTGGTCCACCGCTTCAGGAACTCGAGGTTCTTCTGCAGCGCGTTGCGGGATTCCTGGTTCAGTTCCGTCGAATCCAGCGCAAAGAAGGCATCGGTGAGCACCCCTTTCTTGTTCAACTCGTCGAGCGTCATCTTCGCGAAGAGCTCTTCCTCGGTCAGCTCCCGCGGCGGCGTTGCAGGCGGAGGAGCCGGTGCGGGTGGCGGTGCAGGTCGCGTCTCGGGGGGAGCCTCGGTGGTCGGTGCTGCCGGCGGTGGCAGCTCCGGCTTCTTCCTTGCGCAGGCCCCTCCGGTCACCAGCATTGCCAGCACGGCTGCCGTCGCACACACTCGAAAGCTGCGTTTCATCAATGTCTCCTTTAGAATGGGGAGCTTAACGTCCGATGTACGCGGTGTCAATTTCATCCCGCCTCTGATGGATCGGCTTCTCGACGCCACCGCGCGCGCAGAGCGCCGCCACTTCTGGTTCCGCGGCTTTCGCCGCTTCGTCATGCCGTTACTCGACCGGGCTGCCGCTGGCCGGCGGGATTTGCGCATCCTCGACTGCGGCTGCGGCACCGGGAACAACCTGCGTCTCCTCCGGAACTACGGCACCGCCACCGGCATAGATATCACCTTCAGCGGGCTCGCCTACGCCCGGGGGCAGGGTGAGCGCCTCGTGGCGCGCGCCTCTGCGACCTCTCTTCCCTTTTCGGACGGGTGCTTCCACATCGTTACGTCTTTCGACGTGATTTATGCGTTCGACAATGCGATGGCGGCTGCCGCGCTGTCGGAAATGCACCGCGTGCTGCGGCCCGGGGGGCATCTGGTGCTGAACGTGGCGGCACTGCCCATCCTGACGGGCAACCACTCCGTGCTCGGAGGGGAGGTCCAGCGGTACACGCGGAAAGGGCTCCGCCGGCACCTCGAACGGGCGGGATTCAGCGTCCAGCGGCTGACGTACACGAATGCCGCGATCCTGCCCCTGGTCGCCGGCGTGCGATTCGCGCAGCGGCTGGTCGGGCACCGGGAGTCGAATCGCGAGATGTCCGTCCCGTCGCCGCCGATCAACCTCGCGCTCTCCGGGGCGCTGGCCATTGAAGCTGCGGCGCTCCGGGTGGTTGACATGCCGCTCGGCAGCTCCCTGCTCACGCTCGCCGTGAAGGGTTGACTCGAAAGCGCAGGGCGGGCGCGCGGTCATTCCGCCCGCACCGAGTAGATACGGAGCGCCAGACGGCGTTGGTCTGCCGCGCCGGAGCGCTCGGCGGGTGAGAACGAGAGGTCGCTCTCGAGGGTGATGCGGCCCTCCGCGGCATCGAGCACCGCGGCGGGAATCGTGATTCGCTGGACGAAATCGGTCGAGGGAGAGAACCGCGCCAGTTCGGTGTCCCCCGCCATCACCCGCACGTCCGGCGCCCGGTCGAAGTACGCCGCCGGAGACTCGCCGTCCAGCGTCACCGTTACGTCGCGATCCACGGGCCGCACCCACAACTCCGCCCTGTCCGACATCCACCTCCAGGCCCTCCCGGTCGCGGGGTTGTATTCCGGTTCCTGCCACCCGGCGAGCAATCCCAGAAGAATCTGCCCCTCCGGCTGGAGATCGAACTGCTCCAGTGCGAGGGGACTCGCGGGCGTGGCGCCGTGGGCGCCCGCGGCGCTCACCCGCAACGGAACGTATCCGTGGCCGTCGAGCGCACCGTCTGGCAGCACGATCGTCTCGAAGAAGGGGCCGGGGGAAACGTCCAAGGCGGCCATCACCTGCCCGTCTGCAGTGGTGAGGGTGAGCCGTGCGGGCGGAGCCCCCTCGCCGCCGAGATACCGGCCGCCGAGGATCAGGGTGTCTCCCGTCTGACGCGCACGGACCCACGCCACGCTCGGCTCGATGTGAGGCCCCAGGCGCGCGTTCGCCGTGACACCCGCGATCTCCGCCGTGAGGGCCCACCCTCGGTCCAGCATCCATCCCGGAGCGGACATGGTGTACAGGTCGGCGCCACCCGGGCGCGCGCCCGCCACGAACGCCTCTTCCCGAAACGGCCAGCGCGCCGAGGCCGTGAGCGTCCGCGCCTGAGGATCGAAGAGCGCCAGGTCGGTCCGCCGGGGGTCGGCCAGGAAGTGCACCGTCGAGTCCGGCCCGTTCCGCCAGTGCTCCACGAGCGCCAGCCACTCCCGGCCGGCTCGCGCCTGCAGCACGCGGGCGCGGTGCGAGTCGTGTTCCCACTCCTCGACCCGGCGCATGACGAAATGAAACCCGATGACCTGCGGGGACATGTTCAGGAGTGTTCCCTGGAAGAGCCGGAAGGCCGGGCTGCCCTCCCGCGCATAGGCCCGGGTCGCCGGAAGGCTCATTGCCAGGGATGTGAACACGAGGGCGGCCCCGGCCACTGTCAGAGGGAGGCGACCCGCGCCGGCAACCGCGTACACGGCGAGGAATCCGACGGGGATCACGAGCGGAAGGGCGTACCGTACCGTCACGGTCTCCTGGAACAACAGGTGGAACACCGCATACGGGGCAAAGGCGAGGACCAGCAGGGCGACGGCCCGCGGCAGATGCCATGCTCCTCGCACAAGCCCGAATGCTGCGAGCGCAACCACAACGATGCCCAGCTCC
>JACCXG010000566.1 GCA_013697225.1 Acidobacteriota bacterium | reverse complement strand
GGCGGGTCCCAGACGAAGCTCGGGTCTGCGCTCGACAGTGCGCGGCAGGAGCTGGCCGGGCTCCCGCTGGCCGGGCTCGTCATGGTCAGCGATGGCGCCGACACGACTGACGAATCGCTGTCGGATGCGCTGCTGGCTCTGAAGGCGGCGGACGTGCCGGTGTTCACCGTTGGCGTCGGCGACGCCTCGCTCAGCCGGGACATCCAGATTGGCCGTGTCTCGGTGCCGCGGACGGTGCTGAAGGGAACGTCGGTGCTCGTCGACGCCGTGGTCACCCACACAGGCTTTGCGGGGGAGACGGTGACGCTCGACGTGGAAGACGAAGGGCGGATCGTGGGCTCACAGGAGCTCAAGCTTCCAGCCGCCGGGGAGCCGACAGCCGTGCGCGTGCGTTTCACCGCGTCGGAAGCGGGCGCCCGTCTCTTCAAGTTCCGGATCGCTCCACGCCCCGGCGAGATGGTGAGTGAGAACAACGCACGCGAGACCCTCATCGACGTGCGCGATCGCCGGGAGAAGATCCTGTACTTCGAAGGAGAGCCCCGGTTCGAATACAAATTCATCCGGCGCGCGGTCGAGGAGGATCCGAACCTCGAGGTCGTGGGCCTGCAGCGGACCGCCGACAACAAGTACTACCGCCAGGGGCTCGACGATGCCGACGAGCTCGCGGCGGGGTTCCCCAAGACGCGTGAGGAGCTGTTTGCCTATCGCGGGCTGATTCTGGGCAGCATCGAGGCTGGCGCCTTCACCGGCGATCAGCTGCAGATGATTGCCGACTTCGTCGAGCGTCGAGGCGGCGGGCTGTTGATGCTCGGGGGACCGCGGGCCCTGGGGGAGGGCAGCTATGCGGGAACGCCGGTGGCCGACGTGCTCCCGGTGGTGCTGGAGAGAGGGGGCAAGTCAAGCGAGGGCTTCGCCCGTCTCAAGGTTCAGCCCACCCGCGCCGGCATCGCACACGCCGTCGCACAGCTCGGCGCCACCGAGGGGGCATCATCCGCAATCTGGGAAAAGCTGCCCACGCTGACGAGCGTCAACTACCTGCCGCTGCAGAGCGCGAAACCGGGGGCGACAGTGATCCTCAGCGGCACCGACGAGCGCCGCCGGGATCAAATCGTCCTGGCGTCCCAGCGCTACGGGCGCGGCAAGGCGCTGGTCTTTCCGGTGCAGGATTCGTGGCAATGGCAGATGCACGCCGACATGGCCGTCGAGGACATGACGCACGAGAACTACTGGCGTCAGCTTCTCCGGTGGCTCGTGGACGGGGTGCCCGGGCACGTGGAGGTCCACACCAGCACGGAGCGGGTGGAACCGGGGGAGACGGTGACGCTGACAGCCGACGTCGTGGACCCGACCTTCGTAGAGATCAACGATGCGCGCGCGGTGGCCCATGTCGAAGGTCCAAAGGGCACCATCGACGTGCCGCTGCAGTGGACCGGTGAGCGGAGCGGGCAGTACCGCGGGACGTTCGTCGCCCCGGACGGGGGGCTCTACACCGCGGAGGTCAAGGCGACCCGGGGGGAGACGGCGCTCGGCGCAGGCGTCGGGCAGGTCCGGGCGGCACCCGGTGACGACGAGTACTTCGACGCCGGAATGAATGCCGCCAGGCTGCGACGCATAGCCGACGAGACCGGCGGGCGCTTCTACGCGGCGTCGGAAGTGCGCGCCATGCCCGAGGACGTGCGGTACTCCGGGCGGGGAGTCACCACGACGGAGGAACGCGATCTGTGGCACATGCCGATCCTCCTGGCGCTGATCCTCACGCTCATGTGCGCCGAGTGGGCCTATCGCCGCGCCGTGGGGCTGGCCTAGTGGCGACGCGTCGCGGCCGACGATCCGTCCTCCTGGTGCTTGCCGTGGTGGCGTGTGCCCTGGGGTGCGCCTCGGCGGCC
The DNA here is from genome assembly GCA_013697225.1 of Acidobacteriota bacterium. Lineage (GTDB taxonomy): Bacteria > Acidobacteriota > Vicinamibacteria > Vicinamibacterales > 2-12-FULL-66-21 > JACCXG01. Next base: position 1,594 of record JACCXG010000566.1, on the reverse strand, counting down.
TCGGCACAGAACGCCCACGTGGCGGTGATCGTCGGGATTCCTGGCGACCCTGAGTACCGTGAGCTGTACGGGAAGTGGGCGGGGGCGCTCGTCGATGCCGCGACGGGCCCTTTCGGCCTGCCTCGGCAGCAGGTGCAGTACCTCACGGACAGGCCGGACGACGATTCGGCGCGTGCCACCGGGCGATCCACACGGGAAGGGGTGCTCGAAGCGTTCGGCAAGCTGTCGGCCGCCGGCGTGGACGATCTCGTCCTCGTCGTCCTCATCGGCCACGGCACGTTCGACGGCAAGGTGGCGAAGTTCAATCTGCCCGGTCCGGACATGACCGCCGCCGATTTCGATCCGCTTCTGGACCGGCTCGCCTCCCGCCGGATAGTTTTCGTCAACACGTCGAGCGCCAGCGGGCCCTTCATCGAAGTTCTCGGCGGTCCCGGACGGACGATCGTGACAGCAACGCGGACAGGACGTGAGCAGTTCGCCACCATCTTCGGCGGCTACTTCGTTGACGCGCTGACCTCCGATGTTGCCGACGCCGACAAGAACGGGCGCGTCAGCGTGCTCGAGGCGTTCGAGTACGCCCGGCGTGAAGTGGAGGTCGCCTACAAGCGGCAGGGCATCCTCCTCACCGAGCACGCGCTGCTGGACGATGCCGGCGACAGGAAAGGTACGGGAGAGCCGGCGGCCGACACGAAGCAGGGCAGGGTTGCCGGCCTGCTGACGCTCGGGTCCCTTGGCGGCGCCGCCGCCGTCCCCGAAGACCCCGCACTGCGCGCGCTGCACGAGGAGCGTCGTGCGCTGGAGCGCCGGGTGGAGTCGCTTCGGCTGATGAAGGACGGGATGGACCCGCAGCGCTACGCCAGGGATCTGGAAGAGGCGCTCACGGCGCTCGCCCTGAAGTCACGGCAGCTCAGGGAGGCGGGGGCCAAGTGAGGCCACGGGCGTACGGGGGCGTGCTGGCCTTGCTGATCCTTGCCGGAGCAACGGCGGGCGCCGGCCAGGACTGGTTCGCGCGGATGCGCTCACCGGCGCAGGACGCCGCCTACGAGCCGTACGACGGACGTGTGACGTTTGCGCGGATCCGGTATGCGATGGGGTTCGGCGGGTACGGCCGTCGTGGCGGGGAACCGCCGTGGGCCCACGACTACCCGATTGCCGACACCCACATGATGCGGATTCTCAACGAGCTCACGCTGCTGCGCCCGCGCATCGACGGGTCCAACGTGTTCTCACTCTCGGATCCGGAACTGCACCGTCATCCGATCGCCTACATGTCCGAGCCCGGCTTCTGGAACATGGACGAGGAGGAGGTCCTCGGGTTGCGCAGCTATCTCGCCAAGGGCGGGTTCATTATCTTCGACGACTTCCGCGGGCACGACTGGGACAATCTGGTGGACCAGATGCGGCGTGCGGTGCCGGAGGGGCAGTGGGTCCAGCTCGACTCGACGCATCCCGTGTTCCACTCGTTCTTCGAGATCAACGATCTGGAATACCTGACGTCGTACAACGGGATGCCGACATACTGGGGAATGTTCGAGGACAACGACCAGAGGAAGCGGCTGATCGCGCTGGCGAATCGCGACAACGACCTCGGCGA
>JACCXG010000556.1 GCA_013697225.1 Acidobacteriota bacterium | reverse complement strand
TCCGTCATGCCGGCCAGGAAATCCTTCGCCGCGACGTCCAGCCCATCGCTCTCCAGGGTGGAGCGATCGAGGTACTCGTCCGGCGCGCCGCGCAACTTCTCCCACAGTCCCCCGAGAATCCCGGCCGCCTTGGTGAACTCCGCCGTAGCCACCTGGTTCTCGTACACCGCCTCGAAGAGAAAGCTGCGCAGCCCGACCGTCGCTTCGAGCACCGGATCACTCATGCGGATCTCGGTCAGCCCCGCCTCGAGGGTCTCGACCACGACATCGGTAACCATCCGGCCGATCCTCTCGGAGGAGGAGCCTCCGAGCACCTCCCTTCGCGACGCAGGAAGGTCCGCTTCACTCAACAGCCCCGCCCGCACCGCATCGTCTATGTCGTGATTCACGTAGGCGATGATGTCTGCCACCCGTGCAATCTGCCCCTCGATTGTGGCGGCGCGGTGTTCGGGATCCGCCCCCACCGGCATGCCGCTCTTTCCCTTGGAGTGGCGCGCGATGCCATCGCGCACTTCCCACGAGAGGTTCAGACCGCTCCCCTGGTTCTCGAGGACGTCGACAATGCGGAGGCTCTGCTCGTAGTGGTTGAAACCGCCCGGGATGAGGGAGTTCAACACGCGTTCACCCGCGTGGCCGAACGGTGTATGCCCAAGGTCGTGGCCGAGCGCGATCGCCTCGGTCAACTCCTCGTTCAGGCGAAGCACCTTGGCAATGCTTCGCGCGATCTGTGAAACCTCGAGTGTGTGGGTGAGCCGTGTGCGGTAATGGTCGCCAGTCGGTGCAAAGAAGACCTGCGTCTTGTGCTTCAGACGCCTGAAAGCCTTGCAGTGGATGACGCGGTCACGGTCCCGCTGAAACGCGGGGCGGACCGGGTCTTCCGCCTCGGGCCTGCTCCGCCCCCGCGAATCGGCGCTCTTGGCTGCCTGAGGCGCGAGGATCTCTCGTTCGCGCCGTTCCAGTTGCTGTCGAATCTCCATAAGCCCGGCGGTCGCACTCACAATAGCAATACTACTCAAGAGCCCCGCTTCCCTGCTGCTGGCGGGTTCCCCGCAGACCAGCGTCCCCGGAGATGATTTCCGGAAGAAAGCTCGTGCCGTGCGGCAAGGGGTCGAGACCGAACAGATCGGCGATCGTCGCTCCGACGTCAGCGAAAGTCTGACGGACACCAATGTCTCGGCCGGGCGCGACTCGCTCCCCGCAGGAGAGCAAGGGAACGTACTCGCGCGAGTGGTCGGTGCTCGGCGTCGTGGGGTCGTTGCCGTGGTCTGCGGTGACCATCAGAATGTCGTCAGGCCTGAGCCGGGGCAGTAGCCCGCCCAGCCTGCGGTCGAACCGCTCGAGGTTGGCCGCGTAACCGGCCGGGTTGTTCCGATGCCCGAATTCGGTGTCGCACTCGACGAGGTTCGCGAAGATCAGCCCCGTGTCGACGGAACCCACCGCCGCCTCGACTTCGTCCATCCCATGCGCGTCACTCGTCGTGTGCACGGCGGAGGTCAGACCGCGCCCCGCAAACAGGTCCTCGATCTTGCCGATCGCCGCCACCGCATGGCCCGCGTCTTTCAGTCGATCGAGCAGGGTCCGGGCAAACGGAGTGAGCGAGAAGTCCCGGCGGTTCGCCGTACGGTGAAAGCTCCCGGGCGCGCCGACGAAGGGGCGCGCGATGACACGTCCGACCCCCTCCCCCAGCCCCACGAGCTCGTACGCGACCTCGCACATCCGGTACAGGTCCGGGACAGGGATCACCTCCTCGTGCGCCGCGATCTGAAACACGCTGTCGCCCGACGTGTAAACGATCGGCCGTCCGGTTTGCACGTGCTCGGCGCCGAGCTCGTCGATGATCGCGGTGCCCGATGCTGCCTTGTTCCCCAGAATCCTGCGTCCGATCCGCTCCTCGAAGGGCTCAGTGATCCGCGCGGGGAAACCGTCGGGAAAGAGGGGAAATGGCCGATCGAGAACAAGGCCCATCAGCTCCCAGTGGCCTGTCACGGAGTCCTTCCCCGGGGAGGCCTCTGCCATCCGCCCCCATGCGCCACGCGCACCGTCAGCCGGGTGCGGACCGATGTTCGCCACGCGCCCCAGGCCCAGGGAACGCAGCACCGGAAGTTCGAGCGGATGGAGACGTGCGATGTTGCCGAGCGTGTCACTCCCGCGGTCGCCGTAGTTGTCGGCGTCCGGAAGTTCCCCGACGCCCACGCTGTCGAGCACGATCAGCACGACCCGCGGGCGATCGAATCGCACCGGCGCGTCAGCCTTCGTGTGTCGAATAGTAGTTGCCCATCGGGCGCGGCGAACGAATCGAGGCGATGGCGTGCTTGAACACCATGTGATCGGCCCCGCTGTGCTCGATGATGACGGCAAAGCGGTCGAAGTTCTTGACGCGCCCCTCGAAGTCGGTGCCGTCCATCAGGCGGATGTGGACCGCCAGCTTCTCGCGCCGGGCGTAGTTGAGGAAGACGTCCTGGATGTTCGGCTGGGCGGGCGCGGGACGCAACTCACGGGTCTGCTGGGCCATCGGGAACACTCTCCATGGCCGTCAGGGCACGAGCGACCTCCTCCAAAGTCTCCTCGCGTCCGCCTGCGGCGTGAATCCACCGTAGATTAGGCTCTTTCCTGAACCAGATCAACTGCCGCTTCGCGTATCGGCGATTCTCCCGGACGATGAGCTCTCGTGTTGCCGCCTCGTCGCGCTCTCCCCCTAAATGCTCCATGATCTGGCGATACACCAGGCCCGAGAAGGGGTGTACGGTCTCCGGAACGCCGCGCGCGAGCAGCCCCCGCACTTCCTGCAACAGGCCGCCTTCGAACTGCGCATCCACGCGCTGCGCTACGCGCGCTGCCGTCTCCGCTTTCTCGACGCTGAGTGCGAAGGTCACGATGCGGTACTCGGGCAACGCCGGCTCGGTGCTGGCGAAGTGGTCCGTCAGCGGGCGCCCCGTGAGGAGATACACCTCCAGCGCCCGGATCAGCCGCTTCAAGTCACGTGGCTGAATGCGCAGGGCTGACGGGGGATCCACCCGCGCCAGCCATCGATACAGGCATTCGACACCCTTCCGCTGGGCGACGCGCTCGAGCCGCGTTCGCAATGCAGTATCGCGTGCCGGCCCGGGGAAAAACCCTCGCGTGAG
>JACCXG010000548.1 GCA_013697225.1 Acidobacteriota bacterium | reverse complement strand
CAGCGGCCAAACCGCGGGTCGTGAGACTGCGCAGCAGCCATGCGAGCGGGCGTACTCAGCCCATCGCTCGGTGGCGTCCTTCAGCTTGCGAGCGGCGCGGCGCACGACGGCGGAGTCGAAGTTACCCGCCTCGTCCGGGATGTCGAGAACGAGGGTATCCTTCACCAGTCCGGACTCCCTGGACCCGTCGAGCAGTGACCAACACGTAGTCTCTAGAGGGCTGCCACAGGTGATTGCCATGAAGCCCGACGTTCGGCGGCTTTCTGTTTTGGCGCATGCGATTCTGCTCCTGCTGAGCACGGTGGGTCTTTTTGGGGATGCTGCTTTGCAGGCTCAACCCGAGCTCGTGGGGGTCAGCAACGCCGTGCGCGAACTTGCCGTGGGGGGGATGTCTGCCGGTGTAGTCGTGAGGCTGACTGGGACCTCGTCGGAGGATGTGAGTCCATTCGACGCTTTGCTCAGCATGGGACGACGTATGCCGGAGCCACTCGACAAGCAGCTCTCCGCCAAACAACTGCTGGAGACCAGACTTGGCAAGGAACGACTCAAGGATGTGAACGGCGTGCCCCTGTTCATTGATCCTACCGCCGCTGCGTGCAACCGGCTGCTTGATGCATCCATTGTATTGAGCGGCAGCCGGGGCATGATGGCGACTGTTGTGGCTGCCTTCAATCAGGTCGCCGGGCAATCAGTGGCCGAGGGTGCCATGGGCACTTGTTTGCCGGTCGCATTCACCAAGTCAAGGAGGGGCACCGAGAAGCCGAGCGTCCTCGTTGGAAGCCTGAAAGAGGTGCTCACGGCGGCTGCGGCCAGTGAGCCGGGCACTGTGTGGGTGGCGGTCGCCGCGCAAGACGGCACATGCACAATTGGGTTGGTGCTGCAAGCGGAAAAGGGCGGGACCTGCAGGGTGCAGATTGGAAGCCCGGTCAAGGTAATCCAATAGCTGAGTCGTGTCGGGGCTCGGTCGTTTCGTGCTCCGGCCCGCCCGCGCGGAGGCGTATCGACGCTCGACGAGCCAGGCAAGAAGCGCTCTCTTCGGGCCGGTATGCGGTGACCGTCGCACGTCGGGTACTTGTGGCTATCGAAAAGTCGATCCCGGCTTAGAACCTGGCTGCGTCAGTGATTTGCCACCCGCATTTTCCTTTCCACGCCCCGAGAACCACCGACGGGGAGTGCAGACGTTCGACTCCTGCAACTCCGGCTCCGCAAAGGCCGGGGAGGCTGCATCCTCGCGAACCACGGCGCCTGGAGGTGGTTGACGGTTCGACGCCACTGACGGTGAGGCGAGACATACCTCTCTAGGCAATCCAGCCACATCCGCGTCCTTTTGCGTGAACCCACTGGCCGTCGAGCAACTCCATCGGTCGGACGGTACCGCTGTCGCGCGCTCTCACATACACCAGCGCCTTCGTCCCCTCGACGTTGAAGCCAACGGCAGAGACCGCAACGAAATCCATTGACTCCGGCCGACGTTGCCAGATCCCCGGATACTTGAGCGCTAGTCGCGCATCGTCAGCTTCGATTTCCGCTTGGGAAATAAGCCGATATGGGACATCGAGAAGCAGCATGGATTGCAGCAGTCGGTGGACTCGGGTGTTGTTCTCCCTGTAATTTCGCTCGACCGCATCCCACTCGTCGCCTTGCGGTGACGCAGGCGCTGCGCAGGGCCGCGGAATGTCCGTCTCTTGCTGCAACAGCAACATCGTGCCTTTGGGGCGGACGTTTGCCCATGCCGGAGGAACAACCGCAGCGTAAACCTTGTAAGCCGCGGGGTCCGTAATAGGGAGCTGTTCTGGCCGGGGCGTTCGCGGCTGTGGAACGATAACCAAAATGGCTGCGACTGCTGACGCATAGAGGCAGGTCATAGCGAGTTAGACACCTGTTCTTTGCCAAAGGGTCGATGTGGCGACTGGACATTCCGAGGAATGCCAGATGAGCGTCTTCGCCGTCCAGCCGCAACCCCGTAACGAAGTGGCTGACGGGTGGGGCGCCGGTGCTGGAGGGCCCGTCGGCCGAAATCGCAATCCGATGCTGAGAACCACAATGGCGCGGAGCAGCCGGAGCAGTCTGGCTAGCCGCAGCCATTGCCAAGATTCCGGGACCAGGAACGGTGGCGAGAGCGCGATGATCCCGAGGTCTGCCCACAGCGGAAACTCGTTACTCGATCGAATCCGTCCAGTTCAGCGACCGACAGCGTGCAAAAGGCCAGCCACACGATCCAATTGATCACCCGTGCGGCGAGCTGCACGCCAGGCGACGTATCGCGTGATTGGAGCAGCAATGCCGAGATGACCGCCAGCGCGAGCAGCGCGATGAACCATTCCCATACGTGCCGGCCCCCCTGTGCCCCATGGATCAGTGCTGCCAGCAGTGGGCCCGCCCCGCCTGGGCGTTCGTCGAGCATCGCGTGCCCTTCTGCGTGGTGGCCTGACAGCGCCCGGACGTGGCGGCGGCCGTCGCCGGGGCCGGCGTGGTACGGGGCGCCGCCGCGGCAGAGACTGCCGGTGCCCGCAGTGCGGCGGT